>CAZGJP010000142.1:0-6892 GCA_964526605.1 uncultured Lentisphaera sp. | reverse complement strand
GCCGGACTTGGTCGAACACATCTACAGGGCCGCGCACGCAGGAGTCAGAATTGACCTGATCGTAAGGGGAATATGCTGCCTCAAGCCGGGGATAGGCACCGACAACATCCGCGTGACCAGCATAGTGGACAGGTTTCTGGAGCACACTCGGATATACTACTTCGCCAACGGCGGGAACCCCGAATACTATATGGCCAGCGCGGACTGGATGCCGAGGAACCTCTACCGCAGGATCGAGATAATGTTTCCTGTCGAGGACGGAGAGACGAGATCTCTGCTCGACCAGATACTCAAGTTCCAGCTCAACGACAGGATGAAGGGCCGGACGCTGATGTCTTCGGGGATATACACCGAAAGCGACAAGACGGGGAAATACGATTCGCGCAGGAGCCAGAAGCTCACATACGAGTTGTTCAGGAGAGAGAGCCAGGAGAGGAAAACTCAGGCCCAGCCCAAGTCCTTATGAACCAAGTCCTCATCGCCCTCGGATTGACCTTCTTCGCCGGAATGGCCACCGCCATTGGCAGCATGATCGCCTTCACCGCCAGAAGGACCGACTACCGCTTCCTCTCCATCGCGACCGGATTCTCCGCCGGCGTCATGCTATACGTCTCCTTCGTGGAGATATTCCAAAAGGGATACGCCTGCCTCGCGGAAAGATACGGCGGGACTCCGGGCGCGTGGATAAACGTCCTGTCATTCTTCTCGGGAATCCTGCTCATAGCGGTGATAGACAATCTGATCCCGTCGGCGGAAAACCCGCACGAGACCCACACGGAGAAGGAAACTGGCCCGCTCCACGACCTCCAGGCGCCCCTCCCAAGCACGGGCGAATTCTCGGTCATGTCCAAGTCGCTCGCCGCCACCGACTCCGGCCAGAAGCTTCTCCTCGACAAAAAGCTCATGCGGATGGGCCTCTTCACCGCCCTGGCGATAACCATCCACAACTTCCCCGAGGGACTGGCCACCTTCCTCGCCGCCCTCCACGACCCGGGAGTCGGCGCCGCCATCGCGATTGCCATCGCATTGCACAACATCCCGGAGGGAATAAGCGTATCAGTCCCCATCTTCTACGCCACGGGCGACAGGAGGAAGGCTTTCCTCTATTCGATGCTCAGCGGCCTCGCCGAGCCGGCCGGAGCCATCCTGGCATTCCTCGCCATGAAGATTTTCCTCGCAGGGGCGGATGGCGCCATCCCGACCGAGGTCATGGGAATAACCTTCGGACTAGTCGCCGGCATCATGGTGTACATCAGCCTCGACGAGCTGCTCCCAACCAGCAGGGCCTACGGCAAAGGGCACGACAGCATCATAGGCCTGGTCGCCGGCATGCTGGTGATGGCCCTCAGCCTCCTCCTGATGAGATGATAGTTCCGCCAACTCGGGACCGGGCACCAGGCAAAATGACTGGTGCTAGCCCGTTTTTCCCGCGAAAAACGGGCTAGGTCAATCCGGGTGTGATGAGGTGGCAAAGTAGGGCGGTCATTCCTGGCCGCCAAAGGTAGGCTAGGACGCGATCAGAGTTTACCCTGGTTCGAATGAGATCGGGGAGCGCGCCGTTGGCGGACGGCAACCCCGATACCTTAGCCCATCCCCTGCGAAAAACAGGCAATCTCATCTTGCTGATGCGCACCGCACGCGGAATATCCTCTGCTTCAGCCCGCCACCTTCCTCCTCTCCCGCAAGGACGAGGCCGAATCGCTCGCAGGTCGCCTTCGCCGAGCATTCTCCCTCCGCAACTATGAAGGCATGGGGATGCATGTCCGGGACGGGGAACTTCTCCACCTTGGCCTTGGGCCTGTCGTGGACGATGAAGCCGTCTCCCAGGCCGAACCTCTTCGCCGAGAATGTGAGCGACGGATGGTCCGAACCAATGTCGGCGAATACAAGCCCCTCCTGCTTCTCGGACAACGCAATGAGTCTCTCCACCGTCCTGTCCGGATTGAAATCCTTCCTCATGAAATACGGAGAGAAGAAGTCGTCCTGTCCACCCCGCGAGACAATGCTGGAAAGGGAGTCCCTGGCTGCGAATACCGCCGATGCGGACCCCACGCAGAGCAGCGCCGCCGCGAAGAGAAGAAGATGCGCGGCCTTCGCCGGGAAGGAGGCGCGTATCCTCTCCTCCAGCCGGCTTATCCCCACCGCGAACAGGAACATCCACACTGGCAGGATGCAGAGGAAGGTCCTCGGAAATGGCGAAGGCGTGCGGAAGAGGAAGAAAAGGGATGGAAGCGCGAACACGACGGTGCAAAGCGCGGCCGCAGATCTGGCGGAACGCCCCCGCCGGAATGCGGATGGAAGCGACAGCCCCAGCGGAACGATGAATACCAGAAGCGTCGAGAGGTGGAAGGCCAGCATCGCGGCGGAATTGGATGTCCATCCCTCGTTTATCGAGAGAGCCCGGATGAACTTCGGGAGGATAGGCAGATAGAACAGAAGCAGGCAGGCGAAAGGCACGAAACAGTATTTCGCCAGGTTCCCGGCACCGGGGGACAGCTTCCCGAGAATGAAGGGAAGCAGGGAAACTGCGAAAATCGCAACGACATTGTTCGGCATGACCCCGACCGCAAGCAGCGAAGCCATCCAGTATCCGGCGTATGCCGCCTTGCGATTTTCGCAGGCGGCAAGGGCCGCGGCGACCGCCAGCGACACGGCGAGCATGCTGAAGATGTATCCTCTCGCGGCCGTCGCGTGGATCGCGAAAGGCGGGCTCGCGGAAAAGGCCAGAAGGACGATGAAGCAGGAGAACGCCGAACAGTGCCTGCGCCATAGCAGCAGGCTCGAAAGCAGGAAAAGCATCCCGCACAGGAGCGATGGCAGGCGCAGGATCGGATTCGAGAAGGAGAAGAAGCATGCGACGCTGTCCAGCCACAGCCTCATCAGCATGCTGTAGAGAATGTGGTTGTTGGGAATGCTGTAGTTGAGATAGACCCCGAGGATGGAATCCGGCCAGACGGCGAACTCGAGTATGGTCAGCGCCTCGTCAAACCATATCCCGCGGCCTAGAAAATCCCTCGCCACGACAGCGGCCGACAGGCAGAGCGCCCCGGCCATGGCCGTAAGGGCAAGATTCTTTTTGTCGTCGGACAACATCTGCACTCGCAATGTACGTATTCAGTAAAGCACGTCCGTTTACTGAATCCGTACTAAGATAAGATGCGAAATCGTTTTTTTTTGGATGTAAAGATTCGCTGAACGACGTAGTTCAGTGAATATTTACCTCGCAATTGGCTCGGCTATCTCCAAAACACAACGAATCCATTAGCGATCCGTGGTGAAGAGTATTCTCCTCATCAGTTCGTCTTTCCTCATGAGTCCAAGGGAGCCTTTTGGCGCGAGACTCTCGCTGTATCGCTCCACACCGTCGGGGTTGATGCCCGGACCGCATATCGCGACCGGAACCGGAGTGCGGGTGTGCTTCCTGAGCTTTATCGGAACCGGATGGTCGGGAAGGATCGCGAATCTCACAGGCTGTCCCTCCAGCGCCCTGGTTACGGGCCCGACGATTCTGGAGTCGAAGTCCTCTATCGCCTTGAGCTTGAGGTCGAGCCTGCCCATGTGCGAGCATTCGTCAATCGCCTCGACATGGAGATAGACGAAGTCGTGGCCGGCGAGGGCCTCCACCGCCGCTTCGGCCTTGCCCTCGTAATTGGTGTCGATGAAGCCAGTGGCCCCGGGAACCTTTATGATGTCCATCCCGGTGCATGCGGCGATCCCGAAGATGACGTCCACGGCGCTGATCACCGCGGCTCTCGTCCCGGCATATTTGTCGGAGAACTTCTCCAGATCCGGTTTTCTGCCGGGACTCCAGGGCCAGATGCAGTTCGCCCTGCCTCCGTTGGTCTTCGCGGCCGGAAGACGGCCCAGAACCTCCTGCGATTTCAGCATCAGCTCCCGGAGAAGCCCGGCGGTGCGCTTCGCCTCGGGGCTTGGGTCCGCGGGGCAGGGGAGCAGCCTCTCCACTCTCTCTCCCTGCGATGAGTCCGGCTTCGCAAAACGTATCTTCTCCGAGAATTCCTCCCCCCTCAGGACGAGCAGATTCCTGTAGCTCACTCCGGAATGGAAGAACAGCTTGGCGGAGCCAAGTTCGGAGTTTAGGACATCGATAAGCCCGACACTGTCTTCGCCCCTTATCTGGCCCGCGGAATAGTCGTTCAAAATCCCGTCTTTCACCTCGACAAGATTGCATCTGAACGCAATGTCGTGGGGGAGGAGCTCTATCCCCCGGCTGGCCGCCTCTATCGGCCCGCGCCCCGGATAGGATTTGTCAAGATCATACCCCAGAACGGAGAGATTGGCCGCATCGGACGATGTCGGGCAATCGCCGGGGAGCGAGAGGAAAGTCCCGCTGGCGCCTCTCTCCGCTATCCTGTCCATGTTCGGGGTCCGGGCGTGTTCGAGAGGGGTCTTCCCGCCAAGCTCGTCGAGGGGCTCGTCCGCCATGCCGTCCGCCAGGAACAGGATGGCCTTGCTTTTCCTGGTCTCGATTTTCATCTGAACTCTCTGGCCACTCTCAGGATGTCGTAATAGGTCACGAAGAGCATGAGCCCGATCAGGAGCACGACCATCACGGTGTATACCGGCTTGAGCATCCTCTCCGGAACAGGCCTGCCCATGGCGGCCTCGACGCACGCTATCGCGATGTGCCCTCCGTCGAGGATGGGAATAGGCAGAAGGTTGAATATCGCCAGGCTGTAGGAGATGAACGCGAGGAAGTATATCGCCGCTATCACGTTCCCCATGTAGACTATCTTGCCGACGTTGTGCACTATGCCTATCGGGCCGCTGAGATTCCTCGCCTTCAGCTTGCTCCTTCTGGAGAATATCCCCCTGAGAGTCTTGTAGGTCTTGTCGATCGTCTCGACGAGCAGCTTCGCGGGGCTGGGGTATTGATAGTATGCGAACTGCAAGCCTATGTCGCGGAACTGATGGAGCCGCGCATGCATGTCCTTCACCTCGATGGTCCTGTCTCCGCGCGATATCTTCATGCTGATGGCCCCTTCCTTCGATCGCTGTATCTCATCAAAAAAGAAATTGGGCGTCTCGATTTTTTTCCCGTTTATCTCCATAACTATGTCGCCAGGCTCGATTCCGGCCGCACGGGCCGGCGAGTCGGCCGCGACCTCCAGAATGCTGAGCGGCAGCTCCGGCGAATACTGAACCCCTATCCTGTAGAACTCGGGGGCACCCTCCGTTTTGTCCGCTATTATCCCGGGAATCTCGATGGTCCTCCCGGCTCTCGATATCGTGAGAGTCACTGGATTGCCGCGGCTCTTGTCGATAAGATCGCCGAATTCCTTCGCGTCCCTCACGCTCCTGCCGTCCACGGCGGTGATGATGTCGTTCTCCATGATCCCGGCCCTTGCCGCGACCGACCCCTTCAGGGGCTTGACCACGACCGGAATCCTGGGGGAGAAGAAGGGGTATGCTATCTTCTCGCCAGGTATCCTCTTGTCATTCTCCGCCGGAGTGTAGGAGACCGTCAGCGAATCAGCGCCCCTCCTCACGCCAAGCTCCACCTTGCCGATGTTGAATATGACCTTCTCCACGAACTCGCGCCAAGTGCAGTTGAAAGTCCTCCCGTTCACCGTCCCGATGACATCGCCCTTTCTGAGGCCTGCGGCATATTCCGGGCTGGCCTCCTCGACCTGTGCGACCTCGATCTCGCTCATCTGCGGGGATTCCGATGGCATGCCCCATATCCATATCACCGCCGCGAAGGCCGCGCCGAGGAGGAGGTTGCAGAACGGTCCCGCGAAGGCGGTGAGTATCTTGTCCAGCGGGCTCACCTTGGGCAGGGTGTTGCCGTTCTCGTCCTTCGCCTCTCCGGAGCCGTCTATCTGGGGCAGTTCGACATATCCGCCGAAGGGGATGCATCCTATCCGGTATTCCACCCCGCCGTATTTGAATCCCCACACCTTTTTGAATCCCATCGAAAAGGCGATCACGTGAAGGCCCCGCCATTTCGCGACCAGGAAGTGTCCCAGCTCGTGCACGAATATGCAGAGTCCTAGCGCCAGGAAAACGAATATCCCGGAGAGAAAGGTGTTCGCAATGCTTGTCGCGTCCATGATTCCGATCCTGCGTTTTGTAAATGATTAATATATCCCGCCAATCCGAATTTGAAAAGCCGGATCACGGAGAATCCGGATTTCATCCCCGATATTCCAAGATGCCGCGCTTTCGTGATCCCGCACGAGCCGGGAATCAGGGAATCAACGCAGCGCTGGCCAAAAACTTGTGGGGAATTAGAACAAAGCTTAGAACGGTAGCAAAATTTACCGGGTCGAAGATCCCGATCTCGTAAAGCATCGGGAAGGCCGATCTTTTCGAGATAAATCTCGAAAAATCAGCCTGTCCCGGGGCCAAAAGGCGCTCGGGAGCGTTCCTCGAGGAACAAGCGAATATTCAACTGCCATTACTGATGGCATAAGCTTCCAGAAAGTCAATAATCCTTTTTACTCTTCCCCTGTTCTCGGAACTGAATTCCATATGAGCTGAAATGCTTTCGATGAAGACGCTGTCGGCGAGGAATTCCTTGAACTGGGACTTGAGATATTTCTTTACGGCAGGTGGAGCCGCATCCAACTTTTTGAAGTCCAGCTGACCGTCAAGGACAGTGACTATGTCCTCGATGTCATGGCTTGTCCTATAATCCGGGCCACTTCTTCCATGGAAGGCCTCAATCTTTGTGGCAATGAAAAGGGGCAAGGTGAGTATGCATATTTCCTGTCCGTCAGGAAGGCTTATCTTGATTGAGTTTTTCAGACCTTCATCATACCATTTGTTTGCAAAGCCAAGGATATTCGGGGCATTTGGCATCACATCAACCTTGATTTCATTGTAAATCCATCTGCATATGGGAGCTCCTTTTTCGGTGCAGTGCTTTAAC
>CAZGJP010000141.1:0-6980 GCA_964526605.1 uncultured Lentisphaera sp. | reverse complement strand
ATCTGCACGAGAGGAGATGGTCGTGTGGTGGGGCCGAGTTCATCTCCCTGAATCTGCGGCGGAAATGGCTGAAGGACAATTTCATGGAGCGCGCCTCCTTCTCGAAATCCCAGTCCAGCTCGGGGCGGAGGGAGAGTTTATCGGCGAGATCACGGAATGCATCCGCTCCGGGGATATTGCCCGAGCGGTTCTCCTTTCTCTCCTGGGCGAGGATGCAGAGCAGTCTTTCGAGCCGGGTCAATATCTCTCCTGAGACGAGAGGTTTGCGCTTTTCCAGCAGCGAGAGCATCTCGTGGAAGATGACCTCGACCGAAGCTGGGTTGATCACTTTCACGTAGCCCTTGCGTGAGAGGGGCATGAAGCCTTTCTCGACGAGGGACTTCGCGCGCGGCCCCTTCATCAGGACGTAGTGGTGGTCCCATCCGTCGTCGTCAACGGCGCCGTATCTGTATCTGTGCCTCGGATGGTGCCAGAACACGGCGGGGAAGTCCATCAGCTTCTCCTTCGAACCGTCAATTCCGAACGACATCCTGCCGCCGCCGATGAACTCGACGGAATAGGTTCCTGGGAAGCTCCTGTCGAGGAATGCCATGCAGTGCGGGATGGCCTCGCCGGACAGTATGTCGATGTCGTCGAAATAATTCATGATCAAAAAACAAAATAGATGCTCAAGATACAGCATGTCGCTTTGGAATTCAAGTGGTATCTTGGCTCGTTGAGTTAATTGCAAAACTCCCCGTGGCCGCGCGGCACGCTATTCTGGATGCGAGGCCGCGCCGGTTCGGAAGCGGGCATACCTGATTGGTATGTCCCGACCGCTCCGGCGTGGCATTCGCGCCAGAAGAGTTTGCCGCCCAGCGGGTTGGGGTGGAGGCGCGGCATGCGCCACGGCGGAATGGCGGGCACAGACCGCTGCGGGTATGCACCCGCCATCCCTCCGCACCGCCTGCCGTGCCTGCGCTCCCAACGCGGCTCACGCGGAGTTTTGCAATTGACTCCAGTATAAAAATCAGGAAACAATATTTGTTTATGGAGGCGTGCCATGGGAATTGATGGGATCATTGAGGATCGGAAGCGGAGATGGAGGGATTTCATGCGTGGGCGCGGAGCGCCATTTCTCTTCATTGTCAGGACCGTCCAGGCGTCTTCGGTGAATCTGCCGTTGGCGAGATTCGCGCCGGGCAATGAAAAGCTGTTTATCGAAAGCTCCTGGAGAGGCTTCGAGGAGCAGTGCCGGAACGCGTCCATGGTTGACGACGACTTCATTCCCCACCTGTCGTGCATCACTGGCACGGAGATTTTCGCGGAGGCGTTCGGATGCAGCGTGGAGAGGCCATCGGACAACATGCCCTTCGCCCTGCCCAGGGTTCATTCGGCGGCGGAGGCGGACAATATCCGGGATGTCGATCTCGGGGGTTCTTCGCTGGAGAGATTCTTTTCCATAGCCGACGAACTCAGGCGGAGGGGAGGGGATAATGTTCCTCTGAGAATGATTGACGTGCAGAGTCCGACGGATGTCGCCGCTCTGATATGGGAGAAGGCCGACTTCATGATGGCGATGATAGAGTCGCCGGACAGTGTCCGGGCGCTATCCCTCAAGGTGAGGAGGCTGCTGGTTCAGTTTCTGGAGGAGTGGTTTGGGCGCCATGGGGTGGATTTCATCGCGCATTATCCGGAATACTACATGGAGCGGGGGATTACGCTTTCCGAGGATGAATGCGGGGCGTTGAGCGCGGAGATATTCGATGAGCTCATCCTCGAGGACCTCAACTTCCTCTCGGAGCGCTTCGGCGGGATCGGGATACACTGCTGCGCCGACTCCAGGCACCAGTGGGAGAATTTCAAGAAAGTGAAGGGATTGCGGCTCATCAACCTGGTCTGTCCGCCGACGCGGAAGGGGGATGAGTTCATAGTTGACGCCCTCAAGTCGTTTTCAGGGACTTGCGCCCAGTTCCACTACGGATGGACTCCGTCGGGAGAATATTCCGGGTGGCCCGGGCAATATCCGGCGGGGTCGAGAGTCGTGATCGATGTGACGGTGAAAAGTCTGGACGAAGCGAGGAAGGCGTGTCTCGCATTGAGAAGGGCGCAGGAGCGATGAGGGGAGGGCAATCGGATCACTAGTATATTCTGGATTCCGGGACGGCGGATATTTTCCTCTTGAGTCTGGATGGGGCTGACGAGAAGGTCATCACGTATAGGGGGAAGGGGACGAAGGAGAGTCGTTCCGCGATCTTCGCGTTGTATTCCGCTCCGACGAAGGAGAAGAAGGATGTTTTCAGGAGCAGGAGGGAAGGGGGCATGGACTTGCCGTCGCCCTCGATTTCCTTTCTGACTAGGAAGGCCTCCCGGATTTTCGTCTCCTTCGCGAGGACGGCTCGGATCGCGTCGAGGGTCGCCTTGTCCGCATTGTGCCTGATGTATTTGTGCTTTGCGGTGAAGCTGGCGATTTCGGTGTTCGCCCTTTTCAGGCGGTTTTCGTTTTCCTCCTCGAAACCATAGATCTGCTCGAGCTCCTCCTCTCTTCCGTCCTCGGTGAGATATTCGGCGATTATCTGGTTGCCCGCGGATAGCAGGGTGATGTCCATGGAGAATGATTTTCTGATCAGGCCGATGCCCTCGTCGGGTCTTGCCTCCTTGGCTTGGACGAGCGCCCTGCCGAGGGTGAAGGTCGCGAGGGGATGTCCGGGGAATTCGGATGCGATCTGGCTGAACAGCGGGAGGGCGGCGTCTGTCCCTCTGACGGATTCTACCAGTATTGCGTGTTCGAATCTTGAATCGAAATCATTCATGGACCCGGCGGCGGACTCGATGGTCTGGAGTTTCTCCACGTCTTTCATGTGGGATTCATGGAGCTGTCTCCATGGGGCGGAGAAGGCGGCATGCCATTTTTCATCGAAGTATCCGCATATCTTCCGGCCCCACTCCTCTCCGAGATATTGGTCGGCCGCGGAAATGGCTGTCGCAGCTTCGAGGGCGGTGGTCGGCGGGATGGCCTGCCCGATGGCGGATAGCCTGTCATCGAGACAAGGGTGGCTGTCCACTATCGAAGTTTTTCTCTTCCTTCCTTTCGAGAGGTATTTCCGGAGCTTGTCCTCCGTCGGTGGAGTTTTGAGGTCGGAGACGAGGCGGGTCATGAAGCCTGCGGGGGCGTCGGGCGAGCTCTTTGCGGTCTCCCATATGTCTGAATTCGCGTCCGCGAACTGTCTTGTCTTGATCTCGAGCAGGGTCAGTGCCATGGCCATGTTTCCGGCTCCGGCGATTTTCGCGGCGAAGGAGTCGGCCTCGTATTCGTGCCTTCTCGAAATGACAAATGTGATTGCGTTCAGCCTGGGCAGATACCATTTCGCGAATGGGACGACGAATATCGATGCGATGCCCTGTCCGCAGGATTCGGCTATGCTCTGCCATGTCTGGCGGATCCTGAATATCCTCAATGAGAGGGCCGAATGTGATTTTGAAACGTGCCCGAGCTCGTGCGCGAGCACCGCCTTGAACTGCTCCGGGGTCATGGTCGAGACGAGGGGATAGCCGATGATGAGGTGGTTCGTGTGTCCGCCGAGGAGGCCGAAGCGTGGTATCTGGCAGACCCCGGCGTTGAAATCCCCTTCGATCACGATCCTGTGGATATGCGGGGCATTGGATGCCGATCCGACCTCCTCCACCAGCTTGAAGAGAGCCGGGAAGTCCTTCCTTCCGGCCTCGAATCCGTCCGGGGGCGGGATTTTCACGAAGAGCGCCTTGAGGATGACAAACTCATAGATGGCGAGGAAAATGAGTATCTTTATTTCGCCGGCGTATATCCTCTTCGAGTGGAGCATCACGAGGGCCATCAGGACAAGTCCTGCCAATCCGAGGATGGCTATGAAGGCCACGAAGAGGTAGCCGGTGAGTATCGAGACGGCGAGTTTCCGCGAATAAGTCTCCGGTCTCGCTGCCGCGAGAGCCTCGAATTCCCTTATCTTCCGCTTGAAATCAATGTATTTCATCGCTTGAGATCATGTGTCGGGGACGATGCGTAAATATTCACTGAACTACGTAGTTCAGCGAATCTTTACATGTACGGATTCAGTAGACGAATGTAGTTTACTGAATACGTACGACGATGGCTCGGCATCGCCCTTCATCCTCCAAGTCCGAATCCATCCCAAAATACGCCTTGTCTTGCCGAAAATTTAAGAGTTACAGGGCACTAGTGTCCTGCGCCGTGGGTGGCGGCGGGCTCTGGCGGCCCGGTGCTCATCCCTGTCTTTCGACGGTGATTTCGGGGTCGATCTCTTCGCGCAGGACTCTCTGCACGCCCTCCTTGAGCGTGACCATCGCATGGGGGCAGCATCCGCAGGCGCCTTTGAGCTTGACGGTGACTTTCTTCCCTTCGATCGAGACGAGTTCGAGGTCTCCGCCATCGGCCTGCAGATGGGATCTGAGCTGTTCGAGGACTTCCTTGATTTTAGCTTCCATTGCCTGATTCCTTTTTTTTGGGTTGCCTTGTTAATTTGAATGATGGAATGCAAAACTTCGTGCAGGCACGGGGCGTTTTGCGGTCGGATCCTGTCATTTCGGGATCACCAGGTCTGGGAGTTTTCCGGCATCTCCCGGAGTCCCGCCGCCGCCTTCGGTCGGTGATTCGGCGGCGCGTCTGTATCCCCAGTCGAGCAGTTTCGCGACGAAGGAGTCGCGCTCCTTCTGTGTGTTGAAGCCGGTTACGGATGCGGCCATTCTCCTTCCACCTCGCTCGCATGTGGCGGTGACGCAGAATTTCGCCCTTTGCGTGAAGCCTGTCTTCATGCCGTTGACTCCGGGGCATGCGCCGACGAGCTTGTTGTGGTTCCGGAGCATGGATGGCTCCTTGTCCTGGGAGGGATCCTTCAAGTTCTTCCTCGGCAGATAGTCTATCTTGGTCGAGGCCCATTCGACGGCCTGTGGATATTCGAGCAGTTCGCGTGCGAGCAGTATCATTCCCTCGGGGCTGGATACATTGTCCTCGGCGGATGTGTTTCCCGGCAGGCCGTGAGGGTTGAAGAACTTGGTCATTGGCATCTTGAGTTCCTTCGCCCTTCTGTTCATCCTGGCGACGAATTCGTATGTGTTCCCGCCGGAGAGGAACTCGGCCAGCAGTTGCGATGCGTCGTTCGCGCTCATTATCATCGTGGCCTTGAGCATGTCGCCGAAAGAGAAGGTCTCCCTCGTGTCGAGGTAGAGCTGGCTTCCGCCGATTCCCGTCGCGCTCTTGGTGACCTGTATCGGGGTTTCCATCTCGAGTTCGGGTCTGGCCTTTTCATCCTCGAAGGCGAGCAGCGCGGTCATCATCTTGGTCATGGAGGCTATTGGGACGCCGCGCTTGGGGGCCTTGGCCCAGAAGACCCTGCCCGAGTCGAGGTCCACGAGTATCCCCGTGCTCGATCTGGAGGACTCTGGGATCTCCTTGATGTTGCCGAAAACCGCCCCGCCGTAGTCGAAGGAGAATGCTGTTTTTTTTGTCTCCTCCGGAAGCGGGGGCGCGGAGTTTTCTCCTCCGGGGGGATCAACCGGAGGCGGTGGCCCGGCCTTTCCGGATCCGGAATCTTTGAAAAGCGATTTGAGGACGAGGAAGTGCGCCGCCACGACAAGTCCGACTATCAGCAAAGTGATTCCCAGCTTCCTCATCTCTTCCATCCCCTGTTGACGGCCGAAAAGAGAGCCAGGAGGGCGGCGTATTCGATGTTCGAGTGCTCGCCCGCGCCATTGAATATTTTCCCGTCGCTCTCACGTCTTATCGAGACGTAGGCGATTGCCGTGGCCTCGGCGGTCCTTCCGAGCGACTGCTCGGTGAAGTCCTCGATGGTGAACTGGTAGACGCCCTTTGTCCCGCAGAGAGCGTGGACGGCGGCAGATATCGGGCCGTTGCCCTCGGACTTGGCCTCCATGGCCTTGCCGTCCAGCATGAACCTGAGCTTGGCGACCACCATGTTGGGTCTGGACGATGTGCTTGAGGAGAATCCCTTCAGCTTCAACGGAGAGTCCATGTTGAAGAATACCTTCTTGAACTCGGCCAGGACCTCGTCCGAGCTGATCTCGGTCTTTTTCCTGTCGGCCAGTCTCTGGACTATCGAGCCTATCTCCGGGTGCATCTCCTTCGGGGGACGGTATCCGAAATCGTTTTCGAGGACGAAGACTGCGCCGCCCTTTCCAGACTGGCTGTTGATGCGGATGATCTTCTCGTACTTGCGGCCTATGTCCGCGGGGTCTATGTGCAGATAGGGCACCTTCCAGCTTGTGCCGAAGATCTCGGCAGCCTTGGCCTTCTGGGACAGCCCCTTTCGGATGGCGTCCTGGTGCGAGCCGGAGAATGCGGTGAAGACCAGCGCCCCGGCGTATGGATGGCGCGGATGCACCTCTATGCCGGAGGCATCCTCCACCGTGGAGATTATCGAATTCATCCGCGAGAAGTCAAGTCCGGTGTCTATCCCGCGCGAGTGCAGGTTTAGTGCCAGCGTAACCAAGTCCACGTTGCCAGTGCGCTCGCCATGCCCGAAAAGCGTGCCCTCGACGCGCTGCGCCCCGGCGAGGACGGCCATCTCCGTCGCGGCGACCGCGCATCCCTGGTCGTTGTGCGCGTGGACGCTTATGGTCGTGTCCCTGCAGTATCCATAGCTATCCATGAATCGTTCTATCATGTCCGCATACTGGTAGGGAGGTCTTCTCTCGACCGTGGCCGGGAGATTCAGTATGAATTCCTTCCTGCTTCCCTTGCGCCAGGTGTTGTGGACGGCCTTGCAGAGTTCGACCACGAAGTCCGGATCGCTGTCGGTGAACTCCTCGGGCGAGAACTCGTATGAAATCTTGTCCAGCATTCCCTCGGCCTTGAGATACTTCAGGATGAGCTCGGTGCCCTCGACGGACATCTTCAGCACATCGCTCCTGCTCTTGTTGAAGACGAGGCGGGCGTGAAGGTCGGACGCCGCCACGTAGCAGTGCAGTATGGCGTCCTTTGCGCCTTT
>CAZGJP010000140.1:0-6996 GCA_964526605.1 uncultured Lentisphaera sp. | reverse complement strand
GACGAGGAACGTCTCTATCTGTTCCGACTCGTCGAACTTAGTCTGCACGGAGGAATTCGGCGACTCCTCGTCTATCTCCATGATCGCGAACGCGACCGACTCCGAGGACATCCCGGGAGAGCTGAAGAAAGGGGCGCTGACGCGGACGACGCGCCCGGCCAGGCCGCACTCCTCGGCGAGTTCCCGGACGGCCGTCTCCGAGGCCGATTCTCCGGGGTCGACGAGACCCGCCGGGAATTCGATCACGTGCGCGCCGGCCGGAGGCCTGAACTGCCTTATGAGGACTATCCTGTCCGATGGCCTGGCGAACGCCATCATCATCACCGCCCCCCTGCCGGAGGAACGGCAGCACGTCTCCCAGTCCCTCGTGATTCCGTCCTTGTCCTTGTAGAAAATCCTCTCCAGCGAAAGCCATTTGCCGGCCTGAAGCATCTCTCTTCTCTCGATGTCGGGCATTTTTCCCCTGATTTTTTCATTTCGGCGTTTGCATTTTTTCCGCGACCCCATATAATACACCATCTTTTGTTTTTTGTAAGTTCATTTTCCCGCCCGTTTTCCGTGGGCCTGCAAGATCGAAAAGGCCTTGTCGCTTCCGGGATCCAAGGGCGTTTTGATACACTGCGCGATATGGCATCTCGAACGTGTGAATTCAGCGAAGCATGGTCTTTTTTCCAGTTTCATCTTTTCCAAAAAACCAGTGAATCGTCCCAGATGGCTCTTCTCTATTGCAAACAATTCAACGGATTATCATCTTCCCCATGCTCATAGGCCTTACCGGAGGAATCGGATGCGGAAAGAGCTCCGCCCTGGCCTTCTGCAGGGAGGAGGGATGGAAAGTCTTCGACTCCGACGCATATTGCGCGGAGCTATACGCTTCACCCTCGGGCGAGGTCGCCAAGAAGATCAGGAGCAGATGGGGCGGGGAATTCATCGGCGGGGATGGTCTGCCGGACAAGCGGAAGATAGCCGATCTGGTCTTCCGAAGCGAGGAGGAGAGAAAATGGCTGGGGGACCTGATCCATCCAGTCGTCCTGCGGAAAATGAGAGCGACCGCGTCGGGGGGGGAAGACATGGTCTGCGACGTCCCACTGCTCTTCGAGGCCGGATGGAGAGGCGAGTTCGAACATGTCGCATGCGTCTGGGCTCCTGAAAGCCTGAGGCTGAAGCGACTCGCCGCCAGGGGCATGGATGGAAGCTCGGCAAGAAAGCGCTTCGCCGCCCAGATGCCGGCGGACATGAAGCTGGAGATGGCCGACTTCGGACTTATAAACGCGGGAAGCATGCAGAACCTGCGCAGGCAGTGCGTCGAATTACTGAAACAACTGGCTCGGCAAGAGCGATAATACAAAAAACGGAGGAATGGAAATGCCGGAACGATTCAACGAAGAACAGAACCATGGCCAGGCGCCGCAGGGTGGCGGAGCCAGAAGCCATTCGCACGACGATAGCGACCCGAGAGGAGACTCGGGCTACCGCCGCCAGAGAAGGCCCTACCCGAGACAGAACCAGCGCTACGGCGGAAACGGCAACGGCGATGAGCAGGCGCCCCGGGAAAGGGAGAGGGAGAACGGCAGAAACAACGGGCTTCCAAGCGATGACGCCGTCTACATCCCCAGGGACAAGACCGCGCCGAGCCTGAACATCACCGAGCTCCAGGAGAAGGAAATGGAGGAGCTGGCGAAGATGGGCACCGAGATAGGCATAGAGGGAATCGGCGCGCTGGAGAAGAGAGACCTGATCTTCGAGATTCTAAAGGCCAACGCCGAGAAGAACGGCATCATGTATGGCAGCGGATACCTGGAGATACTGCCCGATGGATACGGGTTCCTCCGATCACCCAACTTCTGCTACCTCTCCTGCCCGGACGACATATACCTCAGCCCCTCGCAGATAAGACGCTTCTCGCTGAAAACAGGCGACTTCGTCTCCGGACAGATAAGGCCCCCGCGGGACAAGGAAAGATACTTCGCCATGCTCAAGGTCGAATCCATCAACATGGACCAGCCCGAGAGAAAGAAACAGATAATACCCTTCGAGAACCTCACTCCGTACTTCCCGACGAGAAGACTCATGCTCGAACGCGACCCCGAAGAGGTCTGCACGCGCGTGGTGGACATCGTCACTCCGATTGGAAAGGGACAGCGCGGGCTCATCGTCGCCCCGCCCAGGACGGGGAAGACGGTCCTCCTGCAGAAAATCGCCAACAGCATCACGAAGAACAACCCCGAAGTCATCCTCATCGTCCTCCTCATAGACGAAAGACCCGAGGAAGTCACCGACATGAAGCGATACGTCAAGGCCGAGGTGGTAAGCTCCACCTTCGACGAACCCCCGGACAGGCACGTGCAGGTCGCCGAAATGGTCATAGAGAAGGCGAAGAGGCTGGTCGAATACAAGAAGGACGTGGTCATACTCCTCGACAGCATCACCCGCCTCGCCAGGGCATACAACACGCTTCAGCCGCACAGCGGCAAGATACTCTCGGGCGGCGTGGACTCCAACGCCCTCCACAAGCCCAAGAGATTCTTCGGGGCCGCCAGGAACATCGAGAACGGCGGAAGCCTCACCATCATAGCGACGGCGCTGATCGACACCGGCAGCCGCATGGACGAAGTGATATTCGAGGAGTTCAAGGGAACGGGCAACATGGAGCTCAACCTCGACAGGCATCTGGTCGACAAGAGGATATATCCGGCGATCAACATCGAGAAGAGCGGAACCAGGAAGGAGGAACTGCTCCTGCATCCCGACGAACTGCAGAGGATATGGATGCTGAGAAAGGCCATGAACGGAGTCCCAGCCGTCGAGGCCATGGAACTGCTCATAGGAAAATTGAAAAAAATAAAGACCAACGTCGAGTTTTTGATGACTTTGCAAGTATAATACCGGATGGCAGGCGAAATAAAGATAAAATAGACCAAGGAGAAAAGAAGATGCCAGTTCTAGTCTGCACCTACTGCGGAGCGGAGATCACGGCGCAGGCCGTCGAAGCCGAAGACGGGCACTGCCCCGAATGCGGAGCCGTGATCACCCTCGCGAGAAGCAAGTTCGGCGACGATGAAGACGACGAACTCGATGAAAACAGCAACTCCTTCGAGGAGGAGGACGAAACGCAGGACGAGTTCCTGGACGAGGAGGAGGAGGACAACTGAACCACCCGGCGACAACGCGAAAGGATGACGCCTGCCCATGACATTGAACAAGATACTCACTTGGCTGCTCCTGCTCGGCTGCGCGATACTATTCGCGGTCGGCCTGGCGATCCTGGTCCCGAAGCACGACAAGATGAAGAAGATGCAGGAGGCCATCTCCAGCCTCGACGGCGAACTGGCATTGAAGAAGGCGGAACTCCAGCGGATGAAGCAGGAACATATGGATCTGCATTCGGATCCTGACACGGTCGAGAAGGTCGCGAGGGAGAAATACAACCTTTGCAGGAACGGAGAGATAGTATACAGATATTCTCCCGAGGACCTGAAGGGAATCGGACTGGTGGGCCCGGTAGGGATCGAACCTACGACCCGGTGATTATGAGTCACCTGCTCTAACCGCTGAGCTACGGACCCGCATTTTCAAAACGGGCGGATAACATACAGCGCATATTGAAAAAAACAAATCCAACGCCGTGCACAATCGGCAAGACGGGCCGCTCACCCCTCGGCGCAGCCCTATGCGCACTCCTCATCTGCATCGCGATCCAATCCTGCACCCCGGAGCCCGGCGACGACTCAAGACACCCCGTCTTCATCAAGGCCATGAACGAGAAATCGGGCAGGAATTTCCTCCAGGCCGAAAAACTCCTCCACGAATTCCTCCTCGTGAAACCGCTCTCCCTGCGCGGACACCTCGAACTGGCCTACCTCTATCAGGACGATCTCGACAACCCGCTCAAGGCAGCCTACCACTACAGGAGATATCTGGAAATCGCTCCGGATGCAACCGACGCGGAGGAAGTCAAGGCCCTGCTCGACGCCTCCGAGAGAAGACTGCTCGAGCGCCTCGCCGCGCAACACGGAAAAACAACATACGACAGGTCCGGAAAAATCGAGGCGGAGAGAAAAGCCCTGCTGCTCCAGAACCAAGCCCTCAGGGAGGAAAACGAAAGACTGAAAAAAACGTCCTCCCCCCAGATTTCACTCCAAACACGCGAAGATACTCGGCCGCAGACGCAAGCCCACCCGGAGCAACCCCGGCAGGACAAAGAACAGAACCAGGAGACTCAAAAAAGAAAACACCCCGAATTCTACCTCGTCGAACCGGGGGACAGCCTCAGCAAAATCTCAAGGAAAATATACGGCAACACAAAATACTACAGAATGATATATCAGGCGAACAAGGACATCATCCCTTCCGAAGACTCTCCTCTCATGATAGGACAGAAACTGGCAATTCCGGAAATCGAATGACCCGATTTGACAAATCCGCCAGATATGCTAGTTTTACCGGAATATAAATTCATAGAGGAGGCTGGAACCATGAAGAGAACAATTGCGATTTTCGCGGCTTCGGCGCTAACCCTTTCCGCTGGCTTGCCAGGCCGCGCAGAGGATGCGACCCCGATAAAGTCGAACCCGATCGAGGAATCGGTCTTGCGCGAATCCCTGGCGTCGGTCCAGCGTGGAGTCAACTTCCTGACCGACAAGCAGATGGAGAACGGCTCATGGTGCGACCATCCCGCCATCACAGGCCTCTGCGCGATGGCCCTGCATAACAGTGCGGCAAAGCAGAACCCGGAACTAAGGAAGGCCGCTGTCGAGAAGGCGAGGAGATACATACTTGAATTTGCGCAGAAAGACGGCTCGATATGGCCCGCTGGCCGCGAGAAGGACTACCCCAACTACAGCACGGCCATCTCCCTGGCGGCACTCGCCATCATCGGAAACCCCGAGGACTTCGAGGTCATGAAGAAGGCGAGAAGTTTCCTCATCGGCTCCCAATACGACGAGGACAACGCGGAGAATCCGACCGGCAAGGACAACGCATTCTTCGGAGGAATCGGATACGGCTCGTCGGGACCTGGAAGACCCGACCTCTCCAACACCCAATGGGCGCTCGAGGCTCTCTACCTGACGGAATTCCTCGACAAGGAGCCGCATTCCGCCGATCCGAAGGACGCGGAGAAGGCCAAGCTCGCATGGAAGAACGCAGTCCTTTTCCTCAGTCGCCTCCAGAACCTGCCTGAATCCAACGATCAGGTCTGGGTTGTCAAGGACAAAAACGACCCCAACCGGGGCGGATTCATATACAAACCCGACGAAAGCAAGGCCAGCGACAAATTCGAAGACAAGAAGAGCCTCCGCTCATACGGATCCATGACCTACGCCGGCCTCAAGAGCATGGTCTATGCGAAACTCGCAAAGGACGACCCAAGAGTGAAGGCCGCAATCGAATGGGCGGCACAAAACTATACCCTCGACGAAAACCCCGGAATGGGACCGGAAGGACACTACTACTATCTCAACGTCATGGCAAAAGCACATGCGGCGATGGGAGAGGACGCGGTGAAGACCCCGGACGGCAAGACCCACAACTGGCGCTCCGAACTCCTCAGGAAAATGCTCGAACTCCAGAAAGGCGACGGACAATGGCTGAACGACAAGCACGGACGGTGGATGGAGTCAATACCCGAACTGGTCACCGCATATTCCCTGATCGCAATGGAGGCCGCACTGGGACCATACAAGGAATAGCCCCGGCTCAAACTCCTTCGAGTTTCATGGGCTGATGGCCGGGCATCTTCCTGAAACCATTCCTGTGGTGGAAGCCGATGCTGTCAGGCTCGGAAACGAGGGCTATCCAGTCGACACCGTTCTTCCGCAGAATCCGGATCATCTCCTCGACGACTCTCCTTCCGACGCCGAGTCCGCGATATTTCTTGAGGACTGCGACATCCTGGATGTAGGCGTCGCTGCATCCGTCGGAGAGAGCTCTTCCCATCCCTATCATCCGGCCCTTGTCGAATGCGCCGACAAAGCAGAACGAGCCCTTCACCGCCTTGTTTATGAACGCGGTTTCAGAATCGTATTCGTCACTCCACCATCCGGCGTCCAGATATAGCGCCTTGAAATCCGCGACCTTCACCCGCGAGACTTTTCTGACTGTGATTTTGGATCTCATCGTTGATTAGATACAAGTTGCACGATGCGGGACAGATCCTGCGACCTGCATCCCGCATCCTGCCCGCCAGCACTTTCAGCGGGCGGATAAACATCCCGTATCCTGTTGTTAGCCCCCCAAGCGTTCATTGATGGAGTTCGCCGCTATCCTGCCCTGCCCCATCGCGAGGATGACGGTCGCCGCTCCAAGGACTATGTCGCCGCCGGCGTAGACGCCGTCAATCGAAGTCATCTGTTTCTCGTCAACGACTATGTTTCCCCACTTGTTGACCTTGAGGCCGGCTGTCGTCTGCTCGATGAGCGGGTTGGAGTCGTTCCCTATCGCCACGATCGCGGTGTCTATGTCCATGATGAACTCGCTGCCTTTGATCTCGACCGGGCGCCTTCTTCCCGACGCGTCCGGTTCTCCGAGCTCGTATTTGAGGCATTCCATGGCGGTGAGGATGCCATCGTCGTTTCCGATGAAGCGTTTGACATTGGTCAGGATGTGGAAGTTCACGCCTTCCTCCTTGGCGTTCTCGCGCTCCTCGATTCGGGCGGGCATCTCGACCTCAGTCCGGCGATACAGCAGATGGACATGCTCCGCACCCAGACGTACCGCCGTTCTGGCGGCGTCCATGGCGACGTTCCCGCCTCCTAGAACGGCGACTTTTCTCGACGGATATATCGGCGTGTCGCTGTCGGGATGATAGGCCTTCATGAGATTCGAGCGCGTGAGGTATTCGTTGGCGGAGAAGACGCCGACCAGATTCTCCCCCTCGATGTCCATGAATTTCGGCAGTCCGGCTCCGGTGCCGATGAAGACCGCGTCGAAACCGTCCTTCGAAAGCAGATCGCCCAGCTTCCTCGTCTTGCCGACGACATAGTTCGTCACCACCTC
>CAZGJP010000139.1:0-7004 GCA_964526605.1 uncultured Lentisphaera sp. | reverse complement strand
GAGGTCGCTTTTTCTTTTCTGTTCATCGTCGAGCGAGTCCCAGCTTGGGACTTCGTCTATTCTCGGCACGTTTTTGGGGATTGGTGAAAGAGTCCACGATGGATCAGTTATCCCGATTTCGACTTGTCGCCTATATCTTTCTTCCCGAAGCTTATCCCATCCTACCATGTATTTGCCGCGATACTTGGCTATGTCCTCTTGAGGAGCCTGAAGCGGAAAATGTGGAGCAGTATGTGCAATATACAGGAAGAAGGGCTTTTTCTCCGAAATAGCCTGGTCAATGAATTTTATCCCATAGTCGGTGAAAAGATCAGTTGAATACCAGTTCTCGGGAAGCTCCGGGCTGGCAGAGGAAAGATTTTTTCCGTCAAGCCACAGAGGTGTGCTTTTGTCCTTTCCTTCGCTGGCTCCGTAGTAGAAACCTCCCGCTTTTGCGGATAGACTTCTGTCGAAGCCTCTTTTCCAAGGAGAAGTTGAGACAAACTCCTCTCCGCCGACATGCCACTTGCCGGCCATCGCTGTAAAATATCCAGCTCCTCTCAGGACTTCGGCTATGGTCACACATTTATTGTTGAGGTATCCCTGATAGGCTGGAAGACCAGCATCCTGCGTCATGTTGCCGATTCCCGTTTGATGGGGATATAGTCCGGTCAGAATGGATGCCCGCGACGGGCAGCATCGAGCCGCATTGTAGAATTGCGTAAAACGCATTCCGTTGGCTGCAAGCTTATCCAGATTGGGAGTGCTTATCTCACTCCCATAGCAGCCCAGATCCGAATAACCCATGTCGTCAGCAAGTAATACGATTATATTCGGGCGCTGCGCGTTTGAATCTGCGAGCAACTCCGTTTGGGACAGCGATGCGCAAGCTGTCAATGCCGCCGTCAACATGAACTGTTTTCGTTCTTTCAACTTATCCATCTGCAGTCTCCAATTTTTTTATTACAATAGATTGCTCGCATTCAGTATTCTTCCTTTCATTTGACATCATTCGCGTTCATCCGCGTTTTAGAACAGATGTCTTAGGCGGCGATATCGCTCGAGAAGTCCGTCTCCATTCTCCAGCATCCACTTTTCGAGTTCGCGACGCATTGACATCAGATCAACGGAGTATCCGGGGGCAGCAACGAGATTGACCATTTCGAAGGGATCGGCCGAGAGATCATACAGCTCATCCGGTTCGGAACAATTGAATATGTATTTCATTTGGCCTGTCCTTAGCATTCTCTGTGTGAATAGAAGAAAGTCGAGTCCGGAGGATTCCGCGACAAGGCTTTCACGCCATTTGACAGCCTCTCCTTTGATTATTGGAAGCAAGGACCTGCCATCGAGTTCGACGCTTCTTCGCTCCGCACCGGCAAGTTCGAGTATTGTAGAATACAAGTCGCAGGTGTGGACCAGTTCATCCCGAGTTTGCTGGAGGGCTCCGGACGCTTTCTTCCCATTTTTAGCTGGCTTGACGACAAGCGGTATGCGCATTGTTTCTTCGTACATGAAGAAAGACTTGTCCGTAAGGCCGTCGTGGATCCCGATGGATTCTCCATGGTCAGCGGAAAATATTATGACAGTGTTGTCGTAGACCTCTTTCCGTTTTAGGAAATCCACCAGCATCCCTATCTTTGAATCTATCTCGGTGATGTTCGCATAGTAATATCGAATTAGATCCTGATACCTGCTCCAATCCCATCCAGCTGTAGTTTCTGTCCGATGTGCGTTGTGGATTGAAGGCTTAGAGGACTGCTCCTCCCGGAAAGAAGGCCATTCGGGGATCTCGACATTACGATACATGTCAAGGAATTCGGTTGAAGCGTGATAATGACTGTGAGGACCCCAGAAGTTAAGCATGTAGTAAAAGGGTTTTCCATCCGTTATGAAATCGTCTATTGTTGAGATCGCACTCTCTGCCAAGAAATGAGATGGGGTGCTCTCGGTTCCGGAAAGAACCTCGAATGTTTCGGGATAGCTGTTGTTAGCCATCCGCTTCTGAAAGTTAATCCCTTTGTGCGCGAGGTAATCCTTGAATTGCGGAGTATCAAGTCCTATTCCACCATGTCCCGGGAAGTCATCTCCTTGGTATCCGAACGTGGAGGGAAGGGTGCCTGTGAACTTCACCTTTCCCAAATACGGAGCATGATGAACATGTGTGCGGTATTCTCCATTCTTCTCCGGTTCCGGGCCGAAACCAAGATGCCATTTGCCCGTATATCCTGTCTGATATCCGAGCTTCTGAAGCCGCCGAGGAAGAAGCTCCGGATTGTCGGGCAGCTCGTGCACCATGCATCCCCTGGTGTAGATGTTCGTCTGCATGCCGTGCTTGAATGGATACAGGCCGGTCTGTATGGATGCACGTGCGGGGGTGCATACCGGACAGACGGTATATGCATTGTCGAAACGCAGCCCCTCGAACGCAAGCGAGTCTATGTTCGGTGTCTTGCAGATTCTATCGCCATAGCATCCAAGCGCGGAGGCCATCTGCTGATCGTTTAGAATGAAAAGAATGTTTTGGGACGTATTTTTCATTTGAAACGCTGGGGTTTCTGGCTTAGTTCGAATATACGTTTGAATTCCCCCTCCAGCTCCTTGCGTAGTCCTGCTGCGTTCTCATCGTTGAAAATATTTTTTGTCTCATAGGGGTCGGCTTTTAGGTCGAACATCTCCGTCCAATCATCGTTCCCGGGATAGCGTATCAATTTGGCATTTTCGGTGCGCACTGCTTGAACAGGGGGCACTTTTGGATACTCCCTGTCGATCAGATATTCATAGAAGAAGGATTTCCGCCAATCCTCAGGGGCCTTCCCTTCCAGAATAGGTTTCAGACTCCATCCTTGCATGGTCTCCGGAACCTTAAGACCTGCCAGCTCCAGGAAAGTCGGTGCCACATCAATATTTAGTATTATCTTGTCGCTGGTGCTTCCCTTGGCAGCCATGCGGGGGTAGCGCAGTAGGAACGGGATGCGGATACTGCCCTCGTAAGCGTAACGCTTGTCGCCTAGTCGGTGCTCATCGAAGAAGAGGCCGTTGTCGGTTGTGTAAACTACCACCGTGTTCTCAACAAGTCCAAGCCTGTCGAGAGCCTCCAGAAGTCTGCCGAGATTAAAGTCTGCCCCATTGATGCACTGGAAGTATTTTGCCCCGTCCTTGCTGAGAGGTTTCCATTCAGGTACCTTTTCATCTTTCGATGGCTCATCCTTTTTAAAAGGGGGTGTTAGGTTCGAATTTGGCGTAGTCCGGTATTTCTCCCCGACGTATAAATTCTCGTCGGATGGACGTGGTGTCCTTGGTCCATGGACTGCCTTGAAACCCACTACCGCCAAGAACGGGTTGTCCCTGTTTTCCTCGATGAATTTTATGGCAAAATCCGTGGTGACATCATCTATGTATCCTTTAGTCGGTGTTTTAACTCCGTCTATCTCAAATGGCTCATCCATGAATTTACCCTGACCTAGGAAACTTGCTGATGTGCTGAAACCAGGGCGTTTACCAGATTGACGGTGATGATGCCATTTCCCGAAATAGCCTGTCTTATATCCGGCTTCAGTCATTAATGACGAATAAGAAACATTGTTTGCCGGGTATTCGCAAGTATTGCCTTGAACACCATGTACTCGGTTATACTGCCCCGTCAGGAATGCGGATCTGGCTGGTGTACATAGAGAGTGCGTTACAAAGGCATTGTTGAATCGGACACCTTCCGCCGCGAGACGATCCATGTTCGGCGTCTTGAGCCAAGGATAGCGTCCGGCATCTCCTTGAACCTTTTGAACACATCCCATTGAGTCCCAAGAATGGTCGTCAGTGTAGACGAAAAGGAAATTGGGCTTTTTGGACGCTAGACGCTCGGCAGCGTAAAGATCATGCTGTATTCCCGCTCCGATGCATGTCCCGACGGCAACAATTCCAAGTCCCATCCTGACATCCGAGGATCCTTTATACGACATCATCACACCCCCGCTAGTTTTTTAACTTGTCGTTTTGATTCCGGGATTTTCATTAGCATGCTTCTAAATCTCGCATGTGGCAGGGAGATATTCTTCCTCTTATTTGATATATTGTGCACATGCGCAGCATTATCCGATAGGATGCGGTGGAAAATCCCAAGTTGGACTTGCCGTGGCTGAGCGGAGGGAGGGGAGGCTGATTAGTCACCTTGCGGATGACTGAGGCGGCACGTGTGACGAGTAGAACTTCCTCTTGTATTCCACCGGGGAGCAGTTGAACTCCTCCTTGAAGAGCCTGTAGAAGTAGCTTATGCTGGTGAATCCGGAGGAGAAAGCAATGTCGAGAAGCTTCCTATCCGAACTGAGCAATATGGAGGCCGCCCTGATTATCCGCTTCCTCTTTATGTATGTGGACGGACTTGTCCCTAGATGGGTCTTGAAGGAGCGCGCGACATGTTCGTGGCTTCTTCCGCAGAGGACGGGCAGCTCCGACACCGTGATCTCATTCTCGGTGTCTCTCTCGATTTTGTCTATCAGGTCGAGAAGCCATGGCGGCATCTTTGATTCCGGGGGCGATATCTTTTCTCTTGAGTCATCCGCGAAGAAGTAGTCGGCCATCAGCATGAACAATGCCTTTGACATCTGGATGTCGGAATCGGGCTGGTACTGGATGCTTATGAGCGTCTTGAACATGTTTATCATTTCTGTCCGCTTGTACTTGGGCACGCTGAACGTAGGCGGCATGGGGGACTTCACAAGCCCGTCGAACTGCTTCTCCCTCCCTACCACGGAGGCGAAACGCCTGGCCATGGCTGGAGCAAAATTTATCTGATAGAATTTTACCGAATCCTCTCCCGTCATGAAGTGCTCGTCCTTCTCCCTTATCCACACGATATCCCCTTCGGTGCAGACGGACTTGCCAGCCCTGATCTCGTTTATCAGCTTCCCTGCTACGACGTAGTATAGATCGCTGCATCCAGAATGGGTGTGTTTTGGGTATGGCATGTCCGGGGATGAATTCTCGCAATACCAGACCGCGAATCCGTTTTTCATGAAGGATCCGTTCGGCTCCACTATGAACCTCGATGCCATGTATGCCACCAGAAGTTTGATGCCTTGAACTTGAATTCCATCTACGCATATTATAGCATGTGGCATGTGCATCGTCCAGCCGGAACGGCGGAATTACGGCAATGACGCACGAAGGCCGCAAATCCGGAGAAGAAACGTCAAGCTCCGAGAACAAACATCAAATGAGAGGAAGATAACAAAGAACATTGAGAATATAATGGAAGAGTGAAAAAGGAGCATGCTTTCATGATGTTCGAATTTTCCCACACGAATGCGATTTTAGACAAAATTGAGGATTGAAGATGTCAGGGCAAGGAAAATCAGTATTATTCTCCCTTGCGTTGATCCTGGCTCTCGCGCTTTCCGGATGTGGTAGAAGCGGGTCTGTCGATGATTCAGGGATGGACACGGTGGAGGAGGGCTGGAGGAAATTCAACATCGGGGAATATGGACAGGCTCTCAAGCTTTTCCAAAAAGCATCGTTGTCGAAGGATCCCGAGGTCTCCAGAAACGGCTGCTATGGACAGGGGATGACCTATGCGCTTTCCCAGGCTGGAGCTGACCCCGATGCCGCCTTGGAGATATTCGAACAGATTGTCAAGGATCATCCGAGGAGCGATGTCGCGTCGTGGAGTCTGCTGGCCATGGCTAGGATGAAACAACTTGTCGCTCCGGATGAGAATCCGGACTATGCGGAGCTGCGCAAGTGCTATCAGAGGCTTATTGATGGCTTTCCAGGCAGCATGGCTGCGGAGGAAGGCTTCCTCCATCAGCAGGCCACATATCTTGTTTCGCTGTCGAAGGACGATGCCAGGATGGTGCTACGGAAGCTGTCGGATTTCATCAGGGACAATCCCTCTTCTTCCTTCGTGACCCATGCGTGGGAACTGCTGGCCAAGTGCCACGAGACGTTGGAGGATCCGGGGGCCCAGCTATCGGCTCTAGAGAACTCTCTCTCGACCCAGATACTCGACCCGGATGATCCTTACACAGACAATGCATCGCTGTATTGGAGCATAGCGACCTTGGCCGAATTCGGCAACGGGGATTTTGCCAAGGCGAGAGAGTTCTACCAACGCCTTGGAAGGGATTATCCCAAGGATGTCCGTAATTTCAGCGCCAAGCTCGCCATTGAACGCATGGATCGGGTTGAAGAGGCCATCAGGAAGGACATATCCGCTTCTCGATCGGCAGATGCCGCGCGTGTCGCCGGGGGGGGGGAATGAAAGAAGTGTTTAATTTTATCAGGAAATTCTACGCTCTTCTTGTCGTCTTAGGCGTTTTCGCCTGCGCGCTGCTGTCTGTGGTATCCTACAGGACGAGGGAGAATCCTCCTGGAACGATAGTGCTCAGGTTCGGACATTGGCAGCTCGAGAGTGGAGTCAGGGACGCGATAAACGAGATGGCTAGGGAATACGGGAAGTTGCATCCCAACGTGAGGATAATCCAGGATGCCGTTCCGGACACGGTCTACGGCCAGTGGCTGAGCACTCAGTTCATGGGCGAGACGGCGCCTGATATCGTGCAGATTGGCAACCTTCCCTTCCAGCAGATGATAGGATATTTCAACAGGTACTGCATCCCCCTGTCTGAGTATGCCAACCGCCCGAATCCGTACAACAAGGGCACCGAGTTCGAGCACGTTCCCCTGCGGCAGACATACAAGGACGGAATGAAGGAGGGATATGTCCAGGAGATGCAGGGCTATATGACCATACCCCTTTCCCAGTTCACGACGCGGGTATTCTACAACAAGGATCTCCTGAAGAAGCTCACGGATCGTAGTTCTCCGCCATCTTCATACAAGGAATTCTCCGTGGTATGCAATCAGATAAAGGGCATGAAGGACGAGAAGGGGAACCAGTATTACCCGATAGTGGGCTCGACTTTCCATTTAGGTATGTGGACTCGTTCCATGGCGGACATCCTTACGTAATGCCTGATGGACAGGACGGACTTCAACCGTGAAGTATTCGTCGGAAACTACGAGCTCAT
>CAZGJP010000138.1:0-7019 GCA_964526605.1 uncultured Lentisphaera sp. | reverse complement strand
GACTTGTTTTTTTTGCAAGGGGAGGTTCGTGCGATGGGCGGTCGTTGGAGCATTGGAGCGAAGTTTCTGCTTTTTGCCGGACTGGCCGTGGCGGTCTTCGGGGTTGCCGTCATAAGGGATGCGTCCAAGTGCGTCGGCTGGGAGAAGGTCGAGGGCGAGATAATCGGGGCCTACATCAGGGATCTTCCTGTTCCGGAGAGCAAGACGCGGAACCATCTCACACCGGACATAGTCTACGAGTATGCGGCGAAGAGCGGCAAGTCCTATTTCTCGAACCGCTTTTCCTACATAGACACGAGTCTTTTTCCGCGGATAAGCGAGAACTACCACGCCGGCAGCTATGAAGATGTGAAGGATTTCCTCTCGAAATATCCTGTCGGGGCGAAGGTGGAGGTTTTCTACGATCCCCGACATCCTTCGGAGGCGGTGCTCGACAAGGGGCTCAAGATGCCGGTCTTCGTTCCGCTGATATCCGGTCTTTTGATGGTGTATGCGTCTTTCCATGCCTTTATTTTCCGCCGTCTGGCCGGGGGGTGCAAGCAATCATCCGGGGTGCCGGTCTGATACCGGGCGGCAACTTCGTTTTTCAACCAGTTCAGGAGAGACGGCGATGACCTGTCCCGAATGCGACAAGGAGATGCTCGTCATAGAGATGAACGATGTCGAGACCGACTGGTGTCCCGACTGCGGAGGGATCTGGCTGGACGAGGGCGAACTGGAGCTGATGGCCGGTGACGGGGCCGCGGGCGGGCCGATACTCGCCGCGCTGGACGCCCCCGGAGCCAGGCCGGGCGGGCGGGACTGCCCCAGATGCGGGAAGGAGATGGTTCTGACGGAGGCTCTCACGGAGCCGCCTGTCGAGCTGGATGTATGCCGGAACGGGCATGGGGCGTGGTTCGACAAGGGGGAGCTGGAGAAGGTTTTGTCGTCCATCCGCGGCGAGCCTGTTGCGGAGGCTCTCTCCGGTCTCTTTGGCGGGAAACGTTGAATCTTGCGATGATGGAAGTATTATAAGGCGGGCCGGTCTCCGGCTCAAGTAAAATCAAGAGGTGAAGACATGGGTCCGTTGCTAGTGGTTCTGATTGTCGTTGGCGGGTTGCTTGTTTTGGCGGTGCTCTGGTTTCTGGCCACGTACAATTCGCTTGTGGCGATGAGGAACCAGGCTAAGAACGCCTGGGCGCAGATAGACGTGCAGTTGAAGCGCAGGCACGATCTGATTCCGAACATAGTCGAGACCGTGAAGGGCTATGCGAAGCACGAGAGGGAGACCCTCGATGCGGTGATAAAGGCCAGGAACGCGGCGGTGAGCGCCAATGGCGTTGCGTCGCAGGCGAAGGCGGAGGGTGAGCTTTCCGGCGTCCTTTCGCGTCTTTTCGCTCTTGCCGAGGCATATCCGGACCTGAAGGCGAACCAGAATTATCTTGCGCTGCAGGAGGAGCTTTCCTCGACGGAGAACAAGATATCGTTCTCGCGCCAGGCATACAACGACGCGGTGATGTTCTACAACACGCGGACGCAGATGATTCCCGCCAACATCGTCGCCGGGATGGGCGGCTTCACCGGGATGGAGCTCTTCGAACTGAAGGACGATGCGCAGCGCGCCGCTCCGCAGGTGAAGTTCTGATTCCCGTGGGTCTGGGCGGAGGCGTCACTTTTTTTTTTCGCTTTTTCCTCTGCCGAACATGATGAATGCCAGCGCGCCTGCGGGGACCACGAGCGCGCCGATGGACTGGGCCGGGGTCAGCATGCCGAACAGAAAATCCTTGTGGTCTCCCCTGAAGCATTCGACGGCGATTCGCAACGAGCCGTATAGGACAAGGTATAGTGCCGCGGTCTGGCCTCTCTTCATGCGTCCGATCAGCCTGCGGAGTATGAAAAATATGGCTATGTTTCCAGCCGCCTCGTATAGCTGGGTCGGATGTATCCTGGCCTGGCCTCCGTAGAAGGAGAATGGATCGGATCCTTCCGGGAAGACCACCCCGAAGGCCGAGTCGGTCCTCCTCCCGAAGCAGCATCCGTTCATGAAGCAGCCTATGCGTCCGAAGAAATGCGTGAGAGCGACTGATGGCGCGCAGACGTCGAGGACCCTTACGAAGTCGAGCTTGTTCCTTCGGCAGAACACGTAGATCGCCGCGATCGCCAGCAGGAAACCGCCGTAGAAGACAAGGCCTCCGTGATGGACCATTATGATCTCGGCGAGATTGTCCTTGAACTTGTCCCAGAACTGGACGACATAGAAGAGTCTGGCGCCGACGATGCCTGATATCATGCAGTAGAGGAGGAGATCATAGCATTGGTCGTCGTTCATTTCGGCTACGGATTTGAGCTTGCGCACGGAGATGAGGCCTGCGGTGGCTCCAAGTCCTGCCATCACTCCATACCAAGTGATGGTAAGCGGTCCGAGTTGTAGGAATATCCTGTGCATTTCCGACCATTTTGAAAGGCGTAAGATAACACCGGAAGGGCGATAGGCAATCTTGGAAGCGGGAAATCGGGCCGGTCCGGAAGGCCGGCGGCGGAACATCCCGTGGCCCGAGGGTCGCGCCGCATCAGGTTCACTCTATTCTGCTGTGTCTGGTCATGGTGTTGCGTGCGCTTCTTGTGTCGGTGAGTCCGGCGCGTTTTTTCGATATTTCGGCATAGAGTTCCGGCCGGCGTGTCTTGTTGTGCAGCCTTGCGAGAGTGCCTTCAAGCTTGTCCTTCGAGATTTCCGCCAAGACCATGTCGGTGTCGGTGCTTCTGGATTCGGCGATGATGCATCCGTTGGGGTCCACGATCATCGCGTTGCCCGTCCTGACCTCGTCGTGGTCGAGTCCGACTCCATTCGTGAAGACGGAGTAGAAACCGTTGTCGTATGAGCGCGACGGGAACCATTTGACGATCCACTCCCTGCCCTTCGGCCCCATGCATTCTCTGCGCAAGGCCGACGGATCTTTCTTTCTGTTACTCCATAGTTTCACGTCTATCCTGCCCATTCCGGCGACATCCATGTCGAAGCCTCCGGTCTGGTGCGGGGAGAAGAGAAGTTCGCATCCCTTGAGCATGTAGGCTCTTGAGTTTTCCGGTATGTTGTTGTCGTAGCAGACGAGTGTGCCGCATTTCCATCCGTGGAGGTCGAAGGTCCTGAACTCCGCACCCTGCGATATGAATGAATTTTCGAACGCATGTATCTTGTGGTATTTCTCGAAGGTTCCGTCGGGGCGGACGGCCGCGTATGTGTTGAAAAGGGCGCCACCCTCCTTCTCCAGAAAGCCATACAGGATGCTGATCCGGAGGCTTCCGGACATCTCCCGGATCCTCCTGAAGGATTTTCCCCCTGGGATTTCCTCCGCGACCGAGAGAAGTTTTTCCTTCGACTTCGTGTAAAGTATGAAGTTGTATCCGGTCAGGCAGATTTCCGGGAAGCTTATGATGTCTGCGCCCTTTGTGGCGGCGAGTTCCGACAGCCTCCCGATGGTGCCGAGATTCGTGGCCTTGTCCGTCTCGTGGGAGTTCATCTGGACGGCCGCTATCTTCAGGACCTTCTTTCTTTCAAGAGGCATGTCGGATTCTCCGGCCTGGCTCAGCCTTTTCCGGTCGGCGCCAGTATCTTGAAATATATCTCCCTGAACATCAGGAAGTTGACCCATGTGCGCAGGGCATAGCCGTTCTGCTTCATGTTCTCCTCGTTGAGGATGTGGGTCTTGCCGGTGTTGTTCGAGGGGTGTATGCCGTCGCTGGCCATCACGGAGCCTTCCCAGTTTCCGCCCGATATCTTGATCATCTCCTCGTAGTAGTCCACGACTGGCACTCTCATCTTGGCGGCGACGTCCCTGATGATGGCGTTGACCTTTGTGACGGCCTCGTTGCAGCCCTTGCGCGGCGGTATCGTGTTCAATATCGGGATGCATTTTGCGTTTACGCATTTCTGGACTATCTGCTCGAGGTCCTTCTGGTAGGCTTCGGGGACCTGGTTGCCCGACACGTCATTGGTGCCGATCATGATTATGGCGACCTGCGGCTTGTCGCGCGCAATCACGGCGTCCATCGCCGGCAGCAGATTCCCGGTGTTCCAGCCGCTTTCGTTCCCGTGTTCGGGCCCCCTGTTTTCAACGCCTAGAATGAAATCCCTCCATCTCTTGCTCTCGGGCTTCTTGGGGAGTCCGTCGCTGCCGTTGGGGCCTTCTCCGGGAATGAATTCATCAGGATTCGTCCATGAGACGACCTTCCAGAACGCCATCGAGTTCGTTATCGAGTCCCCGAACAGGGCCACATGCCCAACGGTGCCGTTGAAATCCTTGCTCAGCGCCTTCATCGGTTCGACCCAGTCCTGCGCCATGCAGGCCATGCCCAGCGCCACCGACGTCGCGAGCGCTGCGCAGACTTTCATCGCCATCGTCTTCATCCTCTCCTCCCTTTTTTTTGTTTCTGTTACAATTGAAACATCGATGAAGATACATCCTGAACGATTCAATTCAAGTGGTGGTGGCGAATTTGAGGGCGGCTCTGGCCAGGAGCCTTGTGGAGTCGAGTGTTGGCAGGGGGCAGTCTGCCGGATCCACTATGAGGGGGATTTCGGTGCAGCCCAGGATGGCTGCGTCGCATCCGCGTTCTTTCATTTTTGCGAAGACCTTGTTGAAAAGGAGTCTTGATTTTTCGGTGAACTTGCCGTAGACCAGTTCGGAGAATATGATCCTGTCGATTTCCTCCCTGTCCTTCTCGTCCGGGGCGGTGCATGTGATGTTGTGTTTTCGTAGGGCTTCCGGATAGACTGGGCTTGTCATGAGGTATTTGGTGCCTGTCACCGCCAGATGTCTGAATGATTTTCTTTTTGCCTCGAGCGCGACCGATTCGGCGATGTGCAGCCATGGCAGAGGGGAGGATTTTGCGACGATGTCGAAGGCCTGGTGTATGGTGTTGTCCGGGCAAATTGCGAAGTTGGCGCCGATGGAGGCGAGTTTTTCGGCCGAGGAGAGCATCAGTTTTGCGACTTCGGGCCAGTTGCCGGGGCGTATGAGCTCCATGTATTTGGCGAGGGGATGCGTGTGCATGGAGATTTCCGGATGCATGTGTTCGCCCATGACTTGCGCGGCCTCCCTGCATATGGTGCGGTAGCATAGTGCCGCGCCCTCCGCGCTGCACGCGACTATTCCTATGTGTTTTGCCGTGCCCTCTCCTCCTTCTCGTCTTTTCATTCCGCCCTCTTTTTGTTGGACATTTCGACCACGCCTCCGCGGGCGTAGATGTCGAAGAATCTGATCAGGTATGGCAGGGTGAGCCTTGCCGACTCTTTCCCTCCGAGTTCGGAAATCGCGAATTTCGCGATGTCATATATGCTTCTGCTTCCGTCGGCGTAGGATTTGAGGACTAGATGGGCGTTGCTCCACCTCGGGGATCCGAGCGCCTTGATCTCGTCGCTGGAGAACATCCTGTTCACGGCCGGGCCCCCGATCAGGGTCCTTGGGAACAATTCCTTCGCCCGCATTTTCTCTTCGTCGGAGCCGGACGGCGTGATCTGCCTTCGGTTCGAGAGCTTTGCCTCGATGTCCGCAAAGCTCTTGTCGGTGCTGGTGACGAATTCCTTCCTTTCTTCCGGAGGCAGGAGGACCGCGAGGCTCTTCATTTCCATCTTCCCGATCTCCAGGAAGACCCCGCTGTCCGGGGCATTCCCCGCGTGACGGATGGATTCATCCGCTATGATGTTCCTTATGGACTCGAATTCCGCCCTTCCGGCCGTGCAGAGGAGATTCATCCATGCGGTGACGGCCCGTCCGATGGCGGAGAGCACCCTCATGTCCGGCTTCACATGCAGCGGACTGTCGCCGGAGCTGTGCCAGCCCGGGTTGTCCTGGGCTATCAGCGAAGTTGGAATTCCGCCCAAAGCCGGCTCCGCAAGTACCGTGCAGTTGATGTCGAAATCCTGGGCGTCGCGGAGCGGAATCCCCTCCGTGGCGAGGGATTTTGCAAGGAGCATTCCGAGGATTCTCGGGGCGAATCCAGTCGAGGCGCCAAGCCCCCTGTGCAGATTGACCGGCATTCCGGCCGTCCCCACCATGTCCGTGTCGAGGTGGGCGTATGTCCCCTCGAGGAGGTCGCGCCTTTGATCGGCGAGCGCAAGGACTCCGTAGCACTCCTGCGAATGGAATGTGCGCACCCCGCGGAGGAATCCGCGTCCGTCTCCGGAGCGCATTTCCGAGAGGGCGGCGGAAGCCGCCAGAGACAAAGCCACGCCGGAGGCGTTGTCTATGAATCCTGGCTCGAAGAGGTGGGCGGTGAGCAGGATGTCCTCCGGATTCGAGCCGCGCATCCGCGCGAAAGCTCCTGGGAGCATGTCCTCCCCGATCCTCCCGTCCGCGGCCATCTCCGCGACGATATCGTCCCCGCTGGCCAGGATGGAGTGCAGCGTCTCTCCGTCGTTCGGCGATATGCAAGCGGCGGGCATGTTGCGCATGGCTCCTTCGGCGGTGAGCATCCAGCCGTCGCTCTCCGAATCCCATGCGTTCTCCCATTTGATGAATTCCGGGTGGTCCTTCTGCCTTGGGTTGAATGCGCTTATCAGTCCGAGGGCCCTGCCTTCGATCAATCTGGTCCTGAGGGAGGCCGGGGACAGGAGCCTGGTCAGGACTATCTTGCCGGAGATGTCCTTGCGGTCGAGGTCGGCCGGGGACTCGATTTCGACCAGTTCTCCCCGGAGAGTCCTTCCTCCGCTGTGCCCGGAGCCGTTGAATGGGATCAGACTTCCTGCCGACTTGGAGAAGAGCAGTTCCCGGCCTTTGCCGGCCAGGATTCTGCACGTGAACGAATCCATGTGGAAGCCGACAGGAGAAGTCCACATGCCCCAGGGCCTTCTGCCGTCGCAAGGGAATTTCAGAAGTTCTCCTTCGAACCCGAGACGCGTGTATTGTTCCATCACAAAGGAGGCGGACTTGTGGAAGCTGCCGAAGTCGCATCCGGAAACTTTGCGAAAAAAACCAACAACCATTAAATCACCCGGTTACCTCAAAAAAACATTTATACCCAAAAATTTTTAATTTAATTTA
>CAZGJP010000137.1:4347-7121 GCA_964526605.1 uncultured Lentisphaera sp. | reverse complement strand
CTGTATCATCTTGTGGACCTTCTTCACCTCGCGCCTGTCCGGGATCTCCTGCGGCTCGTATGTGCTGCAGTCGAGCACGTTGAAGAGGAGGACGGAGTAGTATGCGACGATGGCCCTGCCGCATTCGGCGACTATCACCGGATGGGGGACGCCCTTCTCGTCGAGGCTCTGCATGACCACCTCGACGATGTCGGCGCAGTATTCCTCCAGGGTGTAGTTCCTGCTGCTTGCGAAGTTCGTGTGGGAGCCATCGTAGTCCACGGCCAAGCCTCCGCCTATGTCGAGATACTGCATCTTCGCGCCCTCCGCATGGAGTTCACAGTATATCCTGCACGCCTCGGAGACGGCGGAGCGGATCTCCCTGATGTTCGGTATCTGGGAGCCGAGGTGGTAGTGCAGGAGCTGGAGGCAGTCGAGAAATCCGTTGTTCTTCAGTATGTCCAGGGCGTCGACAACCTGGGAGACGGTGAGGCCGAAGACGCTTCTGTCGCCGCCGGAGTCGGACCAGTGTCCGCCGGACTTCGACGAGAGTTTTATGCGGACGCCGAGATTCGGCCTGATGTTGAGCTTCTTCGACCTTTCGATGATCAGAGGTATCTCTCCGGGCATTTCGACCACAATGGTGCACCTGACGCCGATCTTGGTGGCATAGAGCGCAAGATCCACGAACTCCTCGTCCTTGTAGCCGTTGCAGATGAGGCATGCGTCAGGGGATTTGAGCATGGAGAGGGCGGTTATGAGCTCGGCCTTGCTCCCGGCCTCGAGCCCATGGTGGTATGAGGCGCCGAATCTGCATACTTCCTCGACAACCTGCTGCTGCTGGTTCACCTTGATCGGATATACGGCCCTGAAGGATCCCTTGTAGCCGTGATGCTCTATCGTGCTTTTGAAGCCCTCGTGGAGGTGCTTGATCCTGGAGTCGAGGATGTTGCCTATCCTCAGCAGCACCGGGGTCTGAAGGCCCCTCTCCTTCACGCCGGACATGATGTCCATGAGGCTCACGGGGTTGCCGTTGGCCTTGCCGTTGGGATAGACCACGACATGGCCGTTCTCGGATATGTCGAAATAGTCCGCGCCCCAGTTGTAGATGCCGTAGAGTTCGGCGGACTTTTCGCTGGTCCATCTTTCAAGAGAGTCGGTCTTCAAAAATCCCCCTGCAACGGCTTTTTCCATTTTTTCGCTTGGGGTTAATATATTCTCTGATTTTTCGCAATTCAATAGAAATTTGAGTTTACGACTATATAATAAGTATTTCTTTCGGACAATCAACCCGACTGGCCCCGGCAGCCATGTTCGGACCATGGAGAAACAGTGCAGGATAGAATCAGCATAGGAGACCTCGATGCGGGATTCGTGAAATGCGAATCCTGCGGCCACCACATCCGTCTCATGGAATGCGAGGCGCTTTCCGTCTGCAAATGCCCGTCATGCGGCACTCCGAACTTCATCCCGTTCAAGGTCTCCGGATACTGGCTCCACCAGCCTCTCGGCGGGGGCGGCATGGGCAGGGTCTACAAGGCCCGGACCGACTCCAACGCGGGGGATTTCGCGGTGAAGCTGCTTCCCGGCGCGGCATCGTCGGACTCCAAGCTGATCGAGAACCTCGCCAGCGAGGCGAAGGCCGGCAAGGCGCTCGGAAGCCATAGGAACATAGTCTCAGTCGTTGACTATGGCAATTCCGACGGAGGATTCTTCATCGTGTCTGAATTCTCCGAAGGCGAGAGGCTCGACAACATAATCGCGTCCAGGAGGAGATACGAGGAGAAGGAGGCATGGCAGCTCGCCCTCCAGATAATCGAGGCGGAGAGGCACATCATATCGAGGGGATATCTCTTCAGGGACCTCAAGCCGGAGAACATCATGGTCGACTCCAAGGGGCAGCTCAAGCTCTACGACTACGGCCTATGTCTCCCGCTGGCGGACGCCGCCTCCGGCGTCGCGCATTCGGAGCACATCGAGGGATCCCCCTTCTATCTTCCTCCGGAGAGGGTTGTCGGCGCGCCCGAAGGCGAATACAGCGAGATTTACAGCCTCGGGATGGTCGTCTTCCACATGCTCGCCGGAAAGACCTACTACTCCGAGGCCGAAATAAAGGACCTGATCTCCAAGCACGTGACATCGCTGAGGATATCCACGGTCGAGACACATCTGAGGCACTGCACCCGCAGGAGCGTCGAGATATTGGACAAGATGATCAAGAGAAGGCCCAACGACCGATACCACTCATTCGACGCTCTGAAGGCGAACATAGAGCAGATGATGCCGTCGCTAAATTCTGGTTCGGATCCTTCGGCTCCTCCGATGAAGCCTCCTCCGGAATCGCTCGACGCGATAGCCAAGGCTGGCAAGAGGCGCGGCACGGTCCTGCTGACTGTGGCGCTGCTCGCCATATTCGCGGTGCTTCTCGCAGTTTTGCTGGCGCGCGCGGCCATCAACTCGAAGAGGAGGAAAGACGCTTACATCCAGGTCGCATCCTCGATCGGAGTAAGCCCCGACGTGGGAGCTCCCGCGAAATCCCTTCAGGAGATCAGGGCCGTCATCGCGCAGGAGGTGGATCGAAAGCTCGCCGAGGAGTTGCGCGGCACCCGCCACTTCGACGCCAAGGCGGCCGAAACCGAGGCGCTGAAGCAGCTGGCCATCTCGGGAAAACCGAGAAATCCCTCCATCTCCCTCGCGCAACTGGAGGAGGGCCGCAGGAAGGAGCTGGCGGAAAAGGAGGCCAACGCACTGGCCTCCCTGAAAAAGGATTTCAACGAGGATGCGGCAAGGGCCGA
>CAZGJP010000137.1:1326-4337 GCA_964526605.1 uncultured Lentisphaera sp. | reverse complement strand
AGCAAAGCCTGACTGCTCGCTGGGGCAGGCGCTCGAGAGATTCCAGACGCATCTCGAGGAGAAGGCGAAGGAAAAGTTCTCCCAGAAGGAACTGGCCCTGCGCATCAAGAACGCATACGATCAACACAGAGGCTTCTACAAGGGCGAGACCGTCAAGACCATGGACGGCGCGGGAAACCCCGTCAGCGGAACCTTCGACGGCAAATCAGGGTCCAAGGTCATAATCGGCGGCAGGGAGATCCTCCTGCGCGACATTCCCGCCACCCAGAGATGGAAGTTCGACGAGGCGCTTTCCCAGAAGAAGGTCGCAAGCGAGACGGAAAAGGTCAAGACCAATTTCGAGACCGAAAAGCAGAAGTTCAAGACGGAACTGGAGAAGACCGGCAAGGACGACTATCTCAAGTCGCTCGGCTTCATAAAGGATTCGAAGGGCGACTACAGCCTTCTCGAGGATTTCCTCAAGGAGGAGACATCCAAGGCGAGGTCCAGGCATGATGCCGACATCAGGAGGAAGCAGGCCGACGCCAGGGACAGGATAGCCAAGGAGATGGGCCAGGATTCCTATTACCGCAAGAACGGCTTCTGCAAGTTCCAAAACAGATGGATGCCCGAAGGCGAGGCCGTGGAGAAACATGTGCAGGAGAAGAAGGATGCCTTCGATGCGGAGAACAAGAAGAAGCCCTCCGCCATCAGGAAGACCATCGAGGCCGAAGTCGAGAAGACGTTGATGTCCTCGAACGGATACGTCTTCCACGGAGGGGCCTGGCAGGCTTCGAAGGACTTGCTGGACAGGCTGGTCGAGGCTAGATTATCCGAATGACGAGGAGCATGAAATAAATACGTAAAAAACTCGCGATTGGAATCGGACTGATTCTACTGCTCGTGGTGGCCGCGCTTGTCGCCGTCCAGCTTTTCTTCGGCCGCATCGCGTCGTTCGCAGTGGAGAACACCGTGCCCAGGCTGACCGGTGCGCCGGCAAGCCTGGGCGACGCCAGATTCAACATCCTCTCGGGCGAACTCCATATCAGCAATCTGGTGCTTGGAAATCCGGAGGGATACAGCAGCAGCTCGGCCTTCGAGCTGGCATCCCTGAGAATAAAGATCGACATGGGCTCGCTGGCCAGCGACACCGTGCGCATCGAAAGCATAGTCGTTGATGGAATGCAGGTGACATACGAGGCGGGACTGCCGAGCAACATCGGGAGGATAAAGGAGAATCTTGACAATGCCTCCAAGAAGGAGAAATCTTCCGGGGAGGCTCCGGAAGACATGCCCCAAAAAAAGCAAAGAAAAATGCAGATAGGAGAGATAAAAGTCATCAACAGCCAGGTCAGGGCCAGCGTCAAGGGATTGGGCGGCGCGGCAGTCCCGGTCCCCCTGCCCTCCATCGTCATCAAGGACATAGGCGGGAAAAACGAGGGCGTGACCTTCTCGGAATCCCTCGACATCTTCGTCACCGAACTGCTCTCGTCGGTCCAGAGCTCCGTGTCGGGAACCGGCAAAATCCTGAAGGACGGGGCCGAGGACGCGGTCGAAGGCGCAAAGGAAGCAATGGACAAGGTCAGGGGCATATTCAAATGAAAACCCACTGCAAGATTCTACTCTCCACAATCGCCGCCATTGCGATTTTCGCAGCCTCCGCCCAGGAGTTCAAAAAGATGCTCAACGTCGGCGCATCCATCGAGCTGTCGGCGAAGGGCGAGGAAATCCTCAAGGCCGGCAATTTCACCGTGCCTGAAGGATACGAGGCCGTCAACCTCAGATTCAAATACGCCGACATCGCGAGCGGAGAGAGCGGCGACAAGCTCAAGCCTGCGAACATATTCGATCTGGGCGCGAAAAAGCATCTTGAGATAAAAGGGGAGATCAAGACTCTCCCGGCGGGCAATTACCAACTCAGGATAAAGGGAAGCGTCGGCGCCTGCGCGGTCCTCGTCTACGACCTCCAGCCGGCGAAGACGAAATAAGCCCATCAGCCCCCCTGCAACGGCAACAGGAGAGACAATGAACAAGATGACGGCAGTTCGACCCGCAAACGCCATCGTGGCGGCGGCCCTGCTGCTGTCCTCCCCGGTCCTGCACGCCGACGAACAGTATTTCTCCGAGCAGGACATGGGCGTGATCACAAGGACGACCGCCAACATCCTGCTCAGGGAGCACTATTCGAAAAAGCCATTGGACGACGACGCGTCCGCAAAGCTCTTCGACGAATACCTCAGGACCCTCGACCCGTCCAGAATATATTTCACCAAGGAGGACATCGCGTCGCTGGCCGCCAACAGGAACCTTCTGGACGACCAGATACTCAAGGGCGACATCAAATTCGCCTTCGTCGTGCACCAGATGCTCTCGGCAAGAATATCGGACTTCAACAAATTCTCCGCAAGGACGGTGGCCTCCGGGATGGACTTCAGCCTGGACGAGGAGTGGACTCCGGACCGCAGCGAGGCCGACTGGCCGGCCAATTCCCATGAGCGGGAGGACCTCTGGAGAAGAAAGATCAAGAACGACATCCTCACGTCGAAGCTCATGCTGAGAGCGGCCGAGAACGACGCCGCGAAGAACAGCCAGACGGAGGAGGAACTGCTCTGGACCAAGGCGTTCAAGCCGGAGGACAGAGTCATGAAGAGATATGCCAACTACCTGAGATATTTCAGCGAGGACAGCCCAATAGACAAGCTCGAGATATACCTCAGCTCCCTGGCGATGGTCTTCGATCCGTACTCCGCATACATGGCCCCGAAGAGCGTGGAGGACTTCAACATACAGATGAGCCTGTCGCTCACAGGCATCGGCGCAACACTCTCACAACAGGACGGATACACGAAAATAGTGGACCTCGTGCCCGGAGGGCCCGCGGAGCTTTCGGGCAAGCTGCATCCCGGCGACAGGATCATAGCCGTCGCACAGCAGGGAGAGGAGCCCGTTGACGTCGTGGACATGCCCCTCTCCAAGGTGGTCGGCCTCATCCGCGGCAGAAAGGACAGCGTGGTCGTCCTCACCATCCTCTC
>CAZGJP010000137.1:0-1316 GCA_964526605.1 uncultured Lentisphaera sp. | reverse complement strand
CTCTCGGGAAAGAAAGGACTCGGAGCGCCTCCGGCAATGGTCGAAATAAGACGCGACAAGATCACCCTGAAGGATCAGGAGGCCCAGTCCGAAATCGTCGAACACCAGTGCGGAACGGCCAAGACCCGGATCGGAGTGGTGAAGCTGGACTCCTTCTACTTCGACTGGAACGCGGCGGAGAAAGGCCTCGACCCGAAAAGTTCCACCTCCGACGTCAGGAAAATACTCGAATCGTTCAATTCCAAGAAGATTGACGGACTCGTCATGGACCTGCGATCCAACGGCGGTGGCAGCCTCTTCGAGGCGATCACGCTCACGGGACTGTTCATAAAGAACGGCCCCGTGGTCCAGGTCAGATCAAGGGACGACAAGACCGACGTGAAATTCGACCTCGAGGACGATATCGCCTACAGCGGCCCCATGCTGGTCATGGTCAACCGTCTCAGCGCCTCGGCGTCTGAGATATTCGCCGCGGCCATCAGAGACCACGGAAGGGGGATTATCGTCGGAGACAGCCACACCTTCGGAAAGGGGACCGTCCAGACGGTCATGGATCTCGAGCTCTTTCTCAAGTACTGGGGCATGAACGGCGACAGCGGGTCCGTGAAGATCACGAATGCCAAGTTCTACAGGATCAATGGTTCCTCCACACAGAGGAACGGCGTCGTCTCGGACATCGTGCTGCCGTCGATATCCGACTCGGAAGATTTCGGAGAGAGCCGTTCCAGGAACTCCCTCGAATGGGATTGCATCGCGCCGGTCAAGTTCGAAAAGTGGAGGGACGACCGGAGCATGGCATCGAGCATAGAAGTGCTCGGACGGAGATCCGGCGCCAGGGTCGGGACGGATCCGGACTTCGCGGCACTGCAGAGGACTATCGAGCAGTATCGCAAGTTCAGAGACAGGAAGACCGTCGCGCTGAACATGGACAAGAGGTTCAAGTCCTATGAAGAGGATGTCAAATTCGTCAAGGAGCAGGAAAGGCTGCTCGGCATCGAGGACAACGACGCCCCCGAAGAGAGCAGGCGCAAGAAGATAGACCCGAAAAAGGACATCCAGCTTAGGGAGTCTCTCAACATCATGGGCGACTACATACAAATGGATGCGTCGCCACGGAAGAATTCCACGCAGCAGGCCAGAGCCCCGAAATAAAAGCCGCTCCGGCCGCTGTCCGGCCGCCTTCCCGATGCCCCTCTTGAAAAAAAAAGGCACTGTGCTATGGTATCGCACTTTTTGTTTTTCGCGGGTGTAGCATAATGGAAATGATCCAGCCTAACAAGCTGTTCACGATGGTTCTATTCCATTCACCAGCTCCA
>CAZGJP010000136.1:0-7124 GCA_964526605.1 uncultured Lentisphaera sp. | reverse complement strand
AGATTTTCCACATTTCAAAAGGGTTTCATAGGCAGACTTGTCGTTGTCTGCATTTGGGCGGATTCGTCCGCTCGCCAAAGGCGAGTAAACCTTCCGCAGTCTCATCATCTGCGGCATATCCATCTTTTCTTCATGCATCATAACAGGATCATATTCCGACTTGTTCAGTCGCGAGTTATCTCCGCGATTCCCCGGATCCAAGCTTCCAACTGCTTCCCGCATAGCCAGTGACGTGTCCGTCAACGTAGAGAATGTTCCCGTATTTGGAATGGTTCCGGTCCTTGTCCCAGGCTATCGGCGAATCAGGCGGATCAGACTCCTTCAATCCTCCACGATAAACATATGAACAATTGTCTTCCGTGATGCGAGTTCCCCGCTCGGGCATTCTATCAATAAAGGCGGATGGGCATACATAGATGCGGTTGTCGTCAAGATATCCTCCCGCCCTGAGCATCTCAAGTCCAAGTGCACCGTCGTAAGGCGGAAAAAATTCTTTGTTCTCCTGCGAATACATCCGCAACGCAAGCCCAATCTGCTTCAGGTTCGACGCGCAGACGATGCGACGAGGTCTCTCGAGTCTTTTTCTGGAAAGATCATTTTCAAGGAAGCCCTGAACCATTAGCAGGGCTAGATACGAAACGAGGTTTGCGATCATAACTGCTATCCAAGTTTGTCTCCTTATGGACGTTCCTAATTTTTTCCCAAGATAGTAGCTCTCTATGAAAATCGATAGAATGAAACTAATTGTGAATCCGATGACTCCGCCGAACAATGTAAAAATCAAGCCGCAAGCTGTTGATATGAGGTTTGCCCATGCGCATTGGATGAGAACTTTCTTGAAGCTTGGTTCCTTCAGAAAAAAATGGATGATCGCGGATTCAAGCAGGATAACCGGTATTATCAGGAGATAGCCCCACCAATAGGCAACCATGAAGAAGGGGATTATGACATTTCCGGAGACGAGGGGCATGGTCTTCTCCGTTTGATAAATAAAATAAAGGCCGGTTTTCCGCCGGCCTTTCTTCCATCGTTCCTTTATGCCTTTATCACGCTCTTGCCTTTCACCGCGTTGCGTGTGTCAACGACGACTTTCGCGATTTTCGCGAAGACCGAGTGGTCAACGCAGTCGTGCGCGGTCGCGATTATCGCAAGATCGTATTTCCTGCCCTTTATGGAGACGCTCTTTTTTCCGCTGTATTCGGGATATTCGCGCGTCCTCGGCACCAGCGGGCAGAAGGGGTCGTAGTATTCCACCTTCGCACCTTTCTCCTCGAGGAGCCTCCAAAGCCTGAAGGACGGGCTTTCGCGCAGGTCGTCAACGTTCTTCTTGTATGCAAGTCCGACGAGGAGCACCTTGCTGTTCTTCAGCGACATTCCCTTCTCGTTCATAGCCTCGAGCGTGCGGCTCATGACGTAGTATGGCATGTTCGTGTTGATCTCTCCGGCGAGCTCGATGAAACGGGTCGGGCACTCGAACTCCCTCGCCTTCCAGGTGAGATAGAAGGGGTCTATCGGGATGCAGTGTCCGCCAAGCCCGGGGCCCGGGTAGAAAGGCATGTAGCCGAAGGGCTTCGTCTTCGCCGCGTCAACCACCTCCCAGATGTCTATGCCCATCTTCGTGAATATCATCTTCAGCTCGTTCACCATCGCGATGTTCACCGAGCGGAATATGTTCTCGACAAGCTTCGTCGCCTCGGCCGCCGCCGCCGACGACACCGGAACCGTCCGGCAGATTATGCAGTCGTAAAGCGCCTTCGCGAAAGCAAGACTGTCCTTGTCGTCCGCTCCGACCACCTTCGGAATCGTCGACGTCGAGTAGTCCTTGTTGTTCGGATCCTCCCTCTCGGGCGAAAACGCAAGATGGAAGTCCTTCCCCGCCTTCAGCTTCGTCTTCGACTCGAGAATCGGCTTGAGCACCTCCCGGGTCGTCCCGGGATACGTGGTTGATTCCAGCGAGAAAAGCTGTCCCTTGCGGACATAGGGCGCGAGAGACTCCGCAGTGGAGACTATGTAGCTCATGTCCGGCTCGCGGTGGTGCGTGAGCGGAGTCGGAACGCAGATTATCACGGCGTCGCATGAGCCCGACTTCGAGAAGTCGTCCGTGCATGAGAAGAGCCCGGTCGCGTTCATGTCCTTTATCGCCTGCACCGGAATGTGCTTTATGTATGTCTGCGACTTGCGGAGAAGACTTATCTTCTCGCGGTCGACGTCGAAACCGACCGTCTTGAATCCGGCCTTCACGAACTCCTTCGCGAGCGGCAGACCCACATACCCGAGCCCGACTATCCCCACCTTAGTCTTCCTCTCCGAAATGTTCTTCAGAATCTCCTTGATCATGGCGGAAGCTCCCATTTTTTTTCCCCAGAATATATACTCCGGTGGGAGAATTGCAAAAACGGCGGCGAAGCGGGGAATCTTCAACGTCCGCCACCGATCTTCCTCAATTGTCCGAGCTTGGCCCTCTGCGCGTCGCTCTTCGCCACGCCCGCAAGCTCCGAGAGCAATTCACCAGCCGCAGCCTCGTCCCCGCTCTCGAAAAGAGCGACCGCAAGATTCACCCCCACGTCGAAATTCCTCCCGTTCAGCCGGTAGGACCTCCGGAACAGCTTCGCCGCGCCGCGCGCATCGCCCCTCTTCAAAAGCAGTATCCCGGCGTTGTTGAGCGAGCCGGAATGGAAGGGAAGCATGTCGAGCGCCTCGGCATAGCATCCCATCGCCTCGTCGTCGCGACCATCCATCTGCAGCATGACTCCTCTGTTGTAGAGCAGGTCCGGCGTCCTGGGACCCTTCATCGCCTCGCCCCAGAAGCGTTCCGCGGAGGCCTTGTCGCCCTTCCCGGCCTGAAGCATCGCCATGTTCATCAGCGCACCCCTGTCAGAGTCCGCACAGTTCAGCGCCCGCACGAACGCATCCTCCGCCTCCCCGGCCATCCCCTTCGACGCGTATATCATCCCAAGCATGTTGTGGTTCCTCGACCAGTCGGGATCGAGACGCGATGCGGAGAGAAGACGATCCCGCGCCCCGTCAACATCGCCGGAACGGAAAAGGGCCTCGCCCATTATGGTGTCCGTCTCCGCCTTCAGCATCCTCGCATCGGATGGCGCCGGAAACACGCAGACCGCGAGAAGCGCCGCAAGCACGATGCAAAGCGTCGCCAAACGCCTCTCACGGACGAGGAAGACGTTTTTGAATTCGACGACGAACGCGGCGGAAAAGAGGATGACGGCCGGAAGCATCGCCGTCCGGTATCTCGAACTGCTCACCGTGAGAACCTGGGCCAGCCAGAAGGAGAGAAGCAGAGCGGCCATGATCAGCTCCCCACGCTTCAGCCGCCTGGAGAAAAGCACCCCGATGAAGCCAGAAAGCCCCAGAGTCCCCATAATCGCGAAACTCCAGGTCGTCAGCCTCTGGATCGGCGTGAAATAACGGAAGTCCGGCAGATCCGCTCCAGACACCAGCTCGCGCATGTTCCACGCCAGAAATGCCTTCCTCGCGAGCAAAGCGGCCCAGCGCAGCGGATGCCCAGCGATGAAGCGGAGCGACTTCATCAGAAAGAATCCGTCCTTGTCCATCCCCGTCCCGGACGTGGCGAATTCGGCCTCGGCGTGGATCCTGTCCCAGGCCGGTCCGGGCCTCACGTTGCATGTGCCGTCGGCCGCCTGATTGTTGCCGAGATAGAAATTGAAGCCACCATTCGCCTGCAGCGGAAAGAACTTCCCGAACTGCACCCCGTTGTAGATCGAAACCGGAGCCAGGACCAGCGCGAACGCGAAAAGCGCGGAACTCGCGAATCTCCCGAGCGGATGCGCGAAAGCCCGGAGCCTCCAGCATAGAATCGCGAAATTCGCAAGGACGAAGACCAGCGAGAGCGGGTGGGTCAGCACGGCGAGAGCGCTGGATATCCCGCATAGCGCGCAGAACAATCCCACGCGCCTTCCATCCGCCGAAACGGCGAGATCGTGGAATATCATCACCGCGCATAGCAGCGGCAGAAGCAGCGCCTCCGAGACAAGCTCGCCGGAAACATAGACCAGCGGAGGGTAGAACGCCCAGAGAAAGGCAGCCAGCAGCCCCTTGCGGGTTTCAACCCGGTCATCTCCACGCATGAAGAGAAAATACATCAGCGCCAGACCGGACGCGAGGAACAGGGCCTGCTGGAGAAACCTTGCCGGAAAGAAATCCATTGACGTCACATGCAGTAGAAAGGCCAGGAAGAACGGATACCCCGGGGAATGCAGTTTCAAGTCCCTCCACAGGATTCGCCCGGAGAGAATCTCCTTCGCCCATCCGTGGTATTCAGTCACGTCTGGCCCTGAGGGAATGTCGAAAATGGGAGACCGCGAATACTGCTCCAGATATGCAAGCCGGAACAGAAGACCGGCTGAAAGGATCAGCAGCAGGGCCAGGACTTTTCTCTTTTCCGTCAAGTCGCCTCCGCGAAAGTTCACGGCTTTACAATCGCACCGGGACGGGCTTTTTCAAATCATGCTCTCAGCGCTTCGACTTTTCTCAGCCGGAGGAAACTGGCGCCGGACACGAGACCGAAGACCACCACCGTCCCCCAGAATACGACGGGCCTGTCGCCAACATGCTCGTAGAGCACCGAGCCCATGAACGGTCCGACGGAATACGCCAGCCCCCATACAAGCCCGTATAGCCCCATGTATCTTCCAACCATGGCGGGGGGAGCCATCCTGCTGACGGCCGAGCTCAGCGAGGGGAAGACGAGCATCTCGCCTATGGTGAAGATCGAAACGGACAGGAAGGCCTGCCACGGATGCCTGCAGAAGGCGAAGCTGAAATATCCGATCGCATAGAAAAGGGCGCCAAGGGCTATGCGCAACGCCAGATTCGAACGCCCGATCGCGCGGCTTATGCTCATCTGCAGGGCTATGACGAGAAGTCCGTTCAACGTGTAGAGAAAGCCTATCTCCCCGCCGCTCATGCCTATGTGGTCCTTCGCGAATATGGACAACGTGGATATCAGCTGCGAACTGACGATCAGCAGCGGAAACGAACAGCAGAGAAGGACGATGAAATCCCGGTCCGAAGGCAGAAGGCGCAGCGGGGATGCGCAAGTCTCGTCGGGAAGCGGCCTCTCCGGCTCGGGACATTTCGCGGCGACTATCAATGGCGTGACAAGGCACATGAGCCCGGTGCACGCGAACAACAGGGAAAAGGGTGTCCTCGCTAGAAACGCTCCGACCGCAGGCCCCGCCATCCAGCCCAGATTTAGGCCTATGCGCACATGGCTGAAAGCCTCGGGACGCAGGGCGTGAGGGGTGATGTCAGTCACATACGCGTCGGAGGCGTTCTGAAAAAATCCTCCGATGAACATGACAAGAAACAGGAGCATGGCCAGGCTCCAGAAGCCCGCCTCGGAATGCACCGCCCAGGCAAGAATGAAAAACGCAACCCCGCGCAAGGCCGGCGACACGGTCAGCACCCCGCGCCGACCCAGCCGGTCCACCAAAGGCCCGCAGATGGGAGGCGATATCATCCGGGCCAGCCCCATGAGCAGATACATCAGCCCCACCTGGCTCATCGGAAATCCCCTCTGGCTGTGCAGATAGATCGGCAAAAACGGGTAGGCTATCGAATACGCAAAGGTGTTTATGCACCACGCCACCGATAGAGCGCGCACGCGCGGATCAAGCTTGCCTTTCTTCGTTTCCATGGAGGACATTCCGACCCCTTTGGCGCCTTTTTGGAGCAGTTGGAAAACAGGAGCAGAAGAATACCTGCTCAGACGCGTTTTTCAAGCCGTTCCGTCTCCCCATCTCCTCCCCCTCCTTGCGGCCTGGCATATCGAGGCGTATATTAGGCGGATATGAAAGTTCTCATCACAGGCGGAGCCGGTTTCGTCGGCGCGAATCTCGCGATAGCCCTCAAGGAGAGCTTCGAGAACTGCGAAGTCCTCGCCTTGGACAACCTCTACCGGAAGGGCTCCGGGCTGAATCTTCCCCGCCTTAAGAGCCGTGGAGTGAAGTTCATCAGGGGCGATGTGCGGAACCCCGAAGACATCGAGACAGCCGCCGGCGCCGATTTCCTCGTAGAATGCTCGGCCGAGCCATCGGTCCTCGCAGGAAAGGACGGCGGAACCGACTATCTCGTCGGGACAAATCTATACGGCGCGGTGAACTGCGCCGAATTCTGCCGCAGACATGGAACCTCCATGATATTCCTCTCCACGAGCAGGGTCTATCCCATCGCCCCCCTCTTGAAATGCGCAATCCGCAAGGGCAGGAGGCGCTTCGATTTCGCCGAGAAGCAGAATGTCCAGGGCCTGTCCCCGAAAGGCGTGTCCGAGAACTTCCCCATGCACGGGCCCAGATCCCTTTACGGTGCGACAAAATACGCCGCCGAAACTGTCCTGCTGGACTACGCGGACGCCTTCGGATTCAAGCTGGTGATAGACCGCTTCGGGGTGATCGCTGGCCCATGGCAGTTCGGAAAGGCCGACCAGGGAATCGCCCCATTCTGGCTCGCCGCACATCTTTTCGGGAAGAAGCTGGACTACATCGGCTTCGACGGGAAGGGACGGCAGGTGAGGGATTTCCTCCACGTTGACGACGCCACTCGGCTGATCATCATGCAGATGAGGAATCCTGCGAAATTCGCAGTCTCGGGAAATGGCTTCGACGGGAGGATTTTCAACGCCGGAGGCGGAAGGGACAACTCAGCATCGCTCCTCGAACTCACCGATCTCTGCCGCGAAGTCAGCGGCAGAAAAGTCGAGATAGGCTCGGTCCCCGAAACAAGATACGCAGACATCCCCATATACATCAGCGACTCCAGCAGGCTGCAGTCCACATGCGCATGGAGACCGAGAAAAAATATCCTCCGCATCCTCCAGGACATCCACGGATGGATCGCCGGAAACCCAGAGGCGAAAGCAGTCTTCAAGTGACTTTGCCACGTCCCGTTTGGGAATGGGGCCATGCGGTTCATCCTGCCGCGGCGAGGGCTTCATCCACGCCGAACTTAGCCTCGTAGAGAGCCTTGCCTATGATTGCCGCCTCGAGATTCGGGGGAGGGGACTTGAAGAGCCTGCGGATGTCGTCGAGGGAGGATATCCCGCCGGATGATATGACTTCCACCCCGGGGAGGGCCTCGCATAGCTT
>CAZGJP010000135.1:0-7151 GCA_964526605.1 uncultured Lentisphaera sp. | reverse complement strand
GCAATGTCCGGAAAGAGGATCCTCGTAAGGATAATCCGCGAGGCGGCCTCCGTCGAAAAGGGGCCCGGCGCCATCAAGACGCTGATAGTCGGCTCCGCATCTCCGGCAAACAGCCTCATCCATTCCTTCTCGGCATTCCGCGGCAGAAGAGAATTCTGCGGAATCGTCAGCGACGATTTGCAGGAGAGCATCCGCATCAGAGGAGTCAGGGTCCTGGGCAGGCTCGAATCGGTCGCGCAGTTCGCAAAGCAGTTCTCCGCCGACGAAATCCTCCTGCTCCCCCCATACTCCACACCATCCGCCATCAAAGACATCATGGACAGACTCGAGGCCGAAAACGTGAAAAGCAAGCTCAGGATGCTGCCAAGCTACACGGACATCGCCTCCGGCGCGATAGACGTATCGACCATAAGAAACGTCGAAATCGAAGACCTGCTCGGACGCAAGCCGGTGAAGCTCGACAACACAGAGGTCGCGAAATTCGCAAAGGGCAAGAGAATCCTGGTGACCGGCGCCGGCGGAAGCATCGGCTCCGAACTCTGCAGACAGATCGCCTCCTACGGACCGGCAAGCCTGGTCGCGTTCGACATCTCGGAATTCAACCTCTACGAGGTCTCGCGAAAAATCAAAGCCTCCTTCCCGACCCTCGAATTCAAAAGCGTCATCGGAGACATCAGATCCGAACGGCATCTTGACATGGCCATGCAAGGCAATGGATTGGACGTGGTCTACCACGCCGCCGCATACAAACACGTGCCGATGATGGAGGAAAACCCCGTCTGCGCCTTCGAGACCAACGTCCTCGGCTCCGCAAACGTCTTCTGCGCCGCGGAAAGACACGGTCTCCGCAGAGCCGTCATCATCTCCACTGACAAGGCCATATGCCCGACAAGCATAATGGGCGCCACGAAGAGACTCTCCGAACGCATCGCCCTCGAACGCCCGGACCACAAATGCGAATTCGTCGTCGTCCGGTTCGGAAACGTCCTTGACAGCAGCGGAAGCGTAATACCGCTCTTCAAGGAGCAGATCAGAAACGGAGGCCCGATAACAGTGACATCCGAAAACGTGACCAGATACTTCATGTCCATCCCCGAGGCTGTCGACCTCGTCCTCCAGGCCGGCGCTATCGGAAAGGACAGGGAGATAATGGTCCTTGACATGGGCACCCCAGTGAAGATACACGACATGGCGAAGAAGCTCATCGAGCTATCCGGCCTCGTCCCCGGAAAGGACATCGAGATCAAGATCATAGGAATGCGCCCGGGAGAGAAGGAATACGAGGAACTCCTCACCGACGAGGAGAAAGTCCACCGCACTCCATACGACCGGATATTCGTGGCCAAGAAGTCGGAAACCCCCGCAGCACCGGTCTCCATCGCGAAAATCGCGGAACTGACCGGAAAATGCGACAGCTCCGCCCTCTTCGAACTGCTCCAGACATACATCCCGGAAAACAAGTTCCACGAAACCATCCGCGCCTGAACACAGGCGCCGCCTGGACTACACAAACCACGGCCCCAGCCATCCCCGGATCACCTCCTGAAACTTGTGTGGGGCGCGATCCTGCCGGCTACTTAGCAGCGGCGGGCAAGCTCCGAGCGCGCCAATCACAAAACTCCGCAAGGTTCACAGCATTCTAACCATTGATTATCGAACCGGAAACAGTCGCCAGCTATAGTGACCCGCAACATGACTCAACTCCAAACCCGAAGACAGGAAAGACTGACCATGGAAAAACACGGCAGACAATTCACCCTGATCGAGCTGCTGGTCGTAATCGCCATCATATCAATTCTGGCCGCACTGCTGCTCCCGGCCCTCAACAAGGCCCGCGACAAGGCAAAGGAGATCTACTGCCTCAACAGCGTCAAGCAGTTCGGCTACGCCGCGCAGGTCTACAGCGACTCCTTCAACGGATTCGCAATCCCATGCGTCTTCGGAACAGCCAGCCAATACAGCTGGATAGACTACATGCACAACGAGAATGGAATGAACAAGAGGATCTTCAAATGCCCATCCCTGACCGACGACCAGTGCTTCAACCCCTACGGCGGATCAAGCCTGCCATCGTCCGTATCCGACGCGTCATACACGATGAACGTGATAGCAAAGGCCAGCTGGAACGGCGCAGCCATCAGCTCGGATCCGGCCAACTCCACCGGCTGGGGAAACGACTCCACCAACCCGATCTCCATAAAGAAAATCCCAACACCAACCACCAAAATATACATAGTCGATGTGCTAAAAGACGATCCAAGCTACGACGCCGGGTTCAACTCCAGCGACGCGACACGCATAATCAGCTATCTGGAGACCGACCACGGCCAGCTTCCAGTGGATGCCGGCACCGACCGACGCGACGTGGGCATGCATCATGCGAACGGATTCAACGCCCTCATGGGCGACCTGCACGGAGAGATGATAAAGACCAGTTCACCGGACCAATGGGTCGTGAGCTTCTGAAAGCGCCGCCAAGCTCAAGTACTTTGCGCCGCCTGCCTCGGCGTAGTCCAGAGACGAGACGCACTCTGGACGAAGACGGGTCCCGGCGCAAAGATGTTTGCGCGGGGACCCGTCTCCGCCTACGGCTACGCCGTGGCACGCCGCACAAACTACTTGCATTCTCCGCCTCACCCATCCCCCCTCCTCCTCCACCAATACTGCGCGAGCGAGAGCGGTGGCAAGATAATTCCCGCAACTATTATCGGATAGAGAAGCATCGAGAGCGGATTGTAGTCAAAGGCGTCCGCAATGCGACCTCGCGATATCGAGCAAAACGCCCGGCTCATCCCGCAACTCGGACAAGGCAGGCCGGTCATCTTCTTGAACATGCACTGGGGCATCAGCTTGGCCACACCCCTCCTCTCCTCGAGATCCGACGGAGTAAACAGAAACGATGCAACAATTATCGCAAGACACGGAATCATCACCCCGACATGCTCGGCAACAACATTGAACGGCTTCCTCCGGATATTGTCTCTGCTGAAGAATATCATCACCTCCCCTCCAAATCGAAGTCGAACGTCAGAGGGAGGTGGTCTGAAAACTGCACATCACCGACGCTGAAGGCCAGCGGCCTGACATGCCTGGAACAGAGCACGAAATCCAATTCGCGCCGGGGACGGTAGGACGGAAACGTCGGGACCGAGGTCGAATTCACGTTGATGAGGCCAAGCTCCGAGCACAGGACATCGAGCTCGCCTTTTCCCGAAAACGTGTTGAAGTCGCCGGCTATGACCAGAGGCTCCCTGCCCCTTGCTATCTTTGCAAGATGGGATATCTGCCTCGTCCGGACATTCTTCCTGACGGATAGGTGGACGAGGAAGAGAAATATCCCTCCGACCTCCGCCTCTATCACAAGCTGCTTGATTCCGCAGGGAAAGAAGTGGAAGCTGCTGGACGGGATTTTGTCACGGGTCAGTATCGCGTTCGCCTGCCGCCTCACTATGGGCAGGCTCGCCGCTATGTGCCGCTCGTTGTATTTCACGGCACTCACGTGATGGTGCTTGAGTCTCGAGGCTATCTCCTCCACCTGGTTCACGTATCTGGTCCGCGACGAGCCTATGTCCACCTCTATGAGCCCCACGATGTCCGGATTCTCCGACGATATGAAGTCGGCTATCTTCGCAAGCGCCCCGCGCGGCGCGCGAAGGAGACGGTGCGCGTTCCTGATGCGGTCGTATGGCGCACCAGTGTGGCCCGTCCCGTATGCGATGTTGTAGATCAGAAGCCTCATTGTTCTCCTTCCGCAGCCAGGCGGACAAACCCGCAAGTCCTCTGCCCTCCGTCGTCTGCCATCTGCGCAGTACCCCAAGTACTTTGCGCCGTCCCGGCGCAAAGATGTTTGCGCTGGGACCCGTCTTCGCCTGCGGCTACGCCGTGGCACGCAGCGCGAACTGCGTCAACTTTCAATCCCCGACTTGCCCCGTCCGCAATCGTGATGTATAATGTGCACCCTCGTGACAGCATTATCAAATCCTAACCGTAAAACAAGGGAGAGCCAGATGAGTTTCCAACTTATTGACGGAAAAAGGATTTCCGAGGAATTGAACAGGGAGACTGCGGCGGAAGTCGCAGAGCTCGCAATGTCGCACAAGCTCCAACCCGGACTCGCAGTGGTCCTCGTCGGAGACGATCCGGCATCCGCGGTCTACGTCAACATGAAATCCAAAAAATCCCTCGAACTGGGAATTTATTCCGAAAAAATCGTCCTCGACAAGAACGCCTCCATGAAGGAGGTCCTCGACGTGGTGGACAGGCTCAACAAGGACCCGAAGATACACGGCATACTCGTCCAATCCCCTCCTCCTCCGCAGATAGACGAAACCGAAGTCGTCCGGGCGATAAGACCCGAAAAGGACGTCGACTGCTTCCACCCGGTCAATGTCGGAAAGATGCTTCTCGGCGAAACCGACGGATTCTACCCATGCACCCCATACGGCATAATGGTGCTTCTGGAGAAATCCGGCATAAACCCCGACGGCAAACACTGCGTAATCATAGGCCGCTCCAACATCGTCGGAAAACCGATGATGGCTCTCCTCGTCCAAAAGGCGAAGGGCGCCAACGCGACCGTCACCGTATGCCATTCCAGGACAAAGGACATCGCCGAGCACACAAGAAGGGCCGATATCGTCGTCGCGGCCATCGGCAAGGCCGAATTCCTCAAGGCCGACATGGTTAAGGAAGGCGCGATCGTGATTGACGTGGGAATAAACCGCGTCGAGGACGCAAAGAGCCCGAAAGGCTACAAGCTGGTCGGCGATGTCGCCTTCGAAGATGTCTCAAAAAAATGCTCCTGGATAACCCCCGTCCCCGGCGGAGTCGGCCCCATGACCATCGCATGCCTCATGCAAAACGCGGTCAAGGCATGCAAACTCCAAAATACATATTAAAAATGTTCTTTGCAAGATTTTGTCCTTTTTTGCGATGTCCCCGTTTGAAATATCAATTCCGGGATTGTAGAATCATGGCATATCACGGAAGGTGCGGCGATGTCACTCGGATTCTCGAAGAAGGTTCTGATGCGGCTCTGCGAACTCTTCAAGCAGATGCATGCCGGGAAGAAACGCTCCATCCTGATAATGAATCTCTATGGAGGGGACAAGAGACTTTTCTCAGCGGATTTCGCAAAGTTGAAACGGGCCGGGATCAGAATCTCGTATTCCAGAAAAAGGGACAACTACAGAGTTGAGAACTGGCCTGAAGCCAAAACCTTCTCATTCCGCTTCGCCGGAGACGAGTTCTTCTACATCTTCGTGGTGCTCTCGCAGGTTGGCATCCAGGATGTCCACAAAAAGCTCTCCCTCGCGCTCTCCGACGAGTCCGATGCTGTCTTCGATACGGGCCCGGCCTATGGGATCTCGCAGAACATCACAGGAGAGATAGCCGCCACAATAGACACCCTCAAGGAGGCCATCATCCGGCGCCGCAAGCTGGTCCTGAGATACCACAGCCTCTCCTCGGGAGCCTCAAACAGGGTTGTCCATCCCTGCAAGCTCGTCCACACTCCGATAAGCTGGTATCTGATCGCCTGGTGCGAGAAGCTTCAGTCTTACTGGAAGTTCAAAGTCGCAAGGATTTCCGAAGTCACTCCTATGAAGGATAAATTCAGGAGGCGTGATGACTTCGACCTTGGCAAGATCATCGGCGACGCCTGGTGGATATGGAGCGAGCCTGACAAGAAGCCGTTGGATGTAAAAATACTCTTCATGGACGATGCGGCGCAAGCCATCCGGGAGTACAAGTTCCACAAGAGCCAGAAACTCGAATCCGTTCCCGGTGGAACGCTCGCGACATGGCGCCTGTCCAGCCTGGACGAATTCGCCTGCTGGCTGCTCCAATGGCTGGGAAATATCAAAATCATCGAGCCCGAAAAGCTGAAGAACATGGTCTCCGAGAAGATCAAACGGCATCTGAAATCTGAAACTTGTCCGCCTCTGGCGGATCTGAAATCTGAAATCTGAGATCTGAGATCTGAGATCTAAAAAAAGGAGAGCAGAATGAAATACGGAAATTTCGAGGACATCCCGGTATGGAAAGACGGGATTGATTTGACAGCCGCAATCTTTGAGATAACCGAGGACAAAAGCTTCCGCAACAAGGGCGACATCGCCAACCAGCTCCAGCGTGCCGGATTATCCGTTCCGAACAACATTGCAGAAGGATTCGAACGCGGAACCACTCCCGAGCTGATAATGTTTCTATATTACGCAAAGGGATCGTCGGGCGAAGTGCGCTCGATTTGTCATGTCATAGACAGGATCCCGGCGTTTTCCCATCTGAAATCTCAAATCTCAAATTTGAAATCTCTCTCCGCAAGCATTTCACGCCAGCTCGCAGGATGGGCGGCATCTCTTCAAGAAACAGATATAAGGGGGCAACGGCATCTGACCGAACAATCAAAGCAGGCATGGCATCAGGACAAGAGCAGCAAGGCATATATCGAGGAACTGGATAAAAGACACAAGGAGATGCTCAGACAACTCGAGGAGAAACGAAAATCAGGTGGATAATCTGAAATCTGAAATCTGAAACTTGTCCGCCTCTGGCGGATCTGAAATCTGAAATCTGAAATCTGAAATCTGAAATCTGAGATCTGAGATCTGAGATCACCCCGATCGCAGCGTAAAGTCGCTTGGAAGGACAACGATTGAAAAGCAGGAAAGAGTTCAGGCCATGCCTTGGCTCAAGAGCCTGACGGACAAGCACAAAAAAGGGAGAATGGCCGGATGATAACACGATATTACATGACAGACAACGACAGGGATGTCGTCTCAAGTTGCGAATGGTTCGCGTCCGATGTGCTTGCGTCCAAATACTGTCCGGCTGAAGCTAAAAATGACATCAAATTGCTCCTGAGGGGACTTCGGATGATGCCCTTCTCTAACTCCGAAATAGACGTGTCTTTGAGTGTATCTGACCGCTACGAAAGCAAATCCGTCGAGATACGACTCGGCGCTGGTGAGTTGAGAATCTCGTCATATGGCAAAAGCTACGACCCCGAATGCGCATCGGACTCCTGGTCTGACGATGACTATGTCGTGGATTCTTCGCCGAAAAAGAAAAGGGGGCGTATGATAGACGACTCGTTCTTCAGCGATTGCAAGTTGATTATGTCCGAGAAATTCCATGTATACACCGAGAAC
>CAZGJP010000134.1:0-7163 GCA_964526605.1 uncultured Lentisphaera sp. | reverse complement strand
GGACTTCCGCGGCGAGCCATTCGGTCCTATGCCCCTGCTGATGGCCATCGCGGACAAGATATTCTCCGCAGGCTGCTCCGAGGTGATTGTCAACCTCCACCACAAGGCGGGAAAAATAGTCGAGGCCTTTGCCGGCACGGATCATCCGTCGCTGTCATTCTCGATGGAGAGGAGAATCCTCGGAACCGGGGGTGCCATCCTCAACTGCAGGCAATTCCTGCAGAAAAGGGATTTCTTCCTGCTGCACAACGGCGACGTGATCTCCGATGCGGACCTGGGCTTGTTGCTATCGCATCACAGGAGAAGCGGGCTCGCAGGCACTCTCCTGCTCGTTGACGGTGGCGACAACAAGATATCGGCGGAGAGAGGAGTCATCTCCGGGATCAAAGGCCATTGCGGCGCCAGCGGGAAATCCGGTCTTATGACTTACTCCGGGATTGCGGCGTTCAGCAGGAGTGTATTTGATTTCTTTCCGTCGGAACTGCAGCAATTCCCCCTGATAGAGGTTTTCTCCAGAATGATTGAAAACGGCGAACTGGGAGCTTTCTCCCCGGCCGGACTCTATTGGCGCGACATAGGCTCCCTCGCCAAATATTTCTCCGTTCACGAGGAGATACTGCTCCGGAGGGTTTTCACGCCGACATGGATCAAACCCTCGGACAGGCCTTTCAGCGGCGGACTTGGACGCATCGGCGGAGTCTCCCTCCGCGGCTTCGTGTCCGCCCCGGCCGGAGGCCGATGCGAAATTCGCAAAGGGGCGAAGCTGGAGAACTGCATATTGCTTGATGGGGCCATATTGCGGAAAGGCGAGTTCCGCAGGGACGAGATAATAGGGAAGGGCTTCTCCGTCCACAGGGACTCCAACGAGATAATGAATCTGGGGGTTTTGAAGGAATCCGATTTCCGCCGGACCCGGATCAGCTCCCTGCAGGAGCAGGGCTCGAACAGACGCTTCTACCGGCTGGAGTCGGGGGGCAGGCGCGAAGTCCTGATGGTCAGCGGTCCGGACGACCAGGATTTCGCCCGCTTCATGAAGATAGGCAAATATCTGGACAGGCTCGGCCTCGGCGTTCCCCGAATCCGCAAGGCGAATATTTCAAGCCATTCCGTCCTCATGGAGGATCTGGGCGACGTCACCCTCAACGGGGCTCTCCGCAGTCCCGGGGCGAGGGGAGGGCGTCTCATCGAGAAGGCGATACGCTTTCTTGTTGAATTCCAGAACAGGACCGTGGTCTCGGCGGAGAGGAACGTCAAGAGGGAGTTCGGCTTCGAGGGACTCCGATGGGAGTCGCAATACTTCAGGGACAACTTCCTCGCGAAATTCGCAAGGGTCGAAATGTCGGATTTCCCCGGCATCGACGAGGAGTTCGACGCGATCGCCAGGGAGGCTCTCTCCTCTCCGCGCGTTCTCTGCCACAGGGATTTCCAGTCGCAGAACATAATGATATTCAGGAACGGAATAAGGATAGTGGACTTCCAGGGGGCCCGCATGGGGCCTCTCGCCTACGATCTGATGTCGTTGCTGAGGGATGCATACATTGAGATTTCCGAAGATGAGATTGCCCGCCTGACCGCCTATTATCACCGGATTCTGTGCAGGAGCGAGCTCGGGCGGAACTTGGACATTTCATCGCGTGATTTTGCGAGATTCGCAAGCTCTGCGGCTCTTCAGAGGAACATGCAGGCGCTCGGGGCTTTCGCCTTTCTCGGACTCGTCAAGGGCAAGAAGAGCTATCTCGGGCACATCCCGCGCGGCCTCTTCAACCTGCGGCGATCAGTCAGGAAATATCAGGAGCACCACGGGGAATCCATCCCGATGATGGAGAAAGTGGTGGCGGCTCTCGGACTTGAACCGAGGACCTGCGGATTATGATTCCGACGCTCTAACCAACTGAGCTAAGCCGCCAAGGTTCAAAGGGGAGCAATATACCATCTCCCTTTTGTTTGTCCAATCTTTTCGGTCTAAGGAAATAGCAAAACCCTTTTTGCGGGCATGCCCCGAGCCCATAAGGGCCTCGTGGCATTGCTTCGTTCGGCAAGGCGCGTCCGGAGTTTTGCAAGCGGCCAAGCACTTTGCGCCGTCCCGGCGCAAAGACATGTTTGCGCGGGGACCCGTCTCCGCCTATGGCTACGCCGTGGCATGCCGCGCAAACTGCTTCCTCGCCAGCCCTACTGATTATTTGCTTTCCTGCTCGTCTTTCTGCTCGGGCTTGACCTCGTCCTTCTTCTCCTCGGGTTTCTTCAGGAGATCCTCCAGCGTGGAGGAGAGGGTTTTGGCCTTGTATTCGGCGAGGAGATATAGCCATTGGGAGTATTTCCTGTTGATTTCGTCGGCCTTGTCCCTGGCCTTTTTCTCCTTTTCCTGGAATTCCTTCTCCCGCTTTTCCTTGTCCTCCGGTTTTTCGTCCTGGGGGGCTGGGGGCTGGGAGAGGCCTGCGAATTCCGCGGAGACCTTCGCGTAGGAGTCGCTGTTGTCTTTTTTCCCAATTTTTATGGTGTATCTGAGTCCCTCGTAGTCTTCGGCAGTGAATGTCTTCGGCTTGTCCAGTCCGCTCCCGTCGTCGGCAGTCTTGGGATCTGCGATTCTCGCGAAGCTCATGTAGGAGAGCGCCGATGATATTTCGGAGAGCTTCGAGCTGTCGGCCTCCCTTCCCTCGGGGACGTTCTGCAGCTTCATGTCCTCGCTCTCCGCCGCCCTCGCCACCGTCCAGACTGTTTTTCCGTCCTCGGAGAGGGACGCGTTCCTGAGTTTTCCCGCGGAGAAGAAGGTCTTGTCAATCCAGTCCGAAGCTTCGTTCTCCAGTTCGTAGAGGGTCTTGTCGGACACGATCACCGTTTTTTTCCCCGGGATCATCAGGAATCTGCCCTCGGAGATGTCGCCGCCGAATTCCGGAGCCCCCTTTTTGGTGTTTTTCTTGCCAGCAGTCAGTTCTGCGATTTTCGCGGACTCGGACGAGAGTTCGAGCTTTGACGGCGGATTCGAGCTGTCCTCCCTGTCGAGTCCGAATCTGGCGAGCTGCGAGTCGGGTGAGTCGATCTCCTTCATTGACTTCATGTTCGACAAGTCGAGGGTGAAGGAGCGCAGCTTCGAGGGATCTGCCGGATAGTCGTGGAGGTTGGCGACGGTCCAGATCTCCCCACGTCTGGCGATTTCGACCTTGAGCTTGTCCCCGCAGGATATCTTCAGGGCGTTCAGCTTCTCCAAGTCGAGACCGGGCAGGACGGCGGCGCCGATCTTCTCCTGCGATTTCCTCATTGAGTCCATGTCGTTTCGGCGCATCGCGAAGAACGCGGCGACGAGGGCGATGGCGACGAGGAGAAGCGCGATGAAATGTCTTGGCTTCATTTCGACCTCCTTCTTCTGCCGTTGAGCCAGATTCCGATTCCGATCGCGATCAGTGCGACGGGAACGGCGGCGGTGTTGATTATCTGGATGTGCATCTGCATTTTGTCAATGTCCTTTCTGAGCTCCTTTTTCGTCTGCTTGAGTTTTTTCGCGGTTTCAGCGGCCTCCTTGCGGTATTTCTCGATCTGCTCCTTCTGCTCCCTGGTGAGTATGAACTGCTGCGAGCCGGTCTTTCCCCTCTGTATCTCGTTGATTCTGGCCTCGACGTCCTCGCGGCTCTTCTCCAGACGCTGTATCTCCTGCTGGTATTTGTCCTGGGCCTCGTTGAGCTTCTCCACGATCTTGGTGAACGGTCTTTGGCGTATCTTCCTGCTTCTGATGGCGAGAAGCTCCGGAGCGCCTGAAAGCTGCTCGATTATGTTCTGCAGGAAGAGGAGGTTGTCGTTGAAGGGCTGTATTATGGTCGAGCCCAGGAAGTTCTGCTTCTGGACGCAGAATTCGTCGGCGAACATGTCCGCGTCGGAAAGCAGCACGACGACGGTTTCGGGGGACTCCTTGATGGTTACAGGCTTCTTCGCGGGGGGGGCCGGCTCCGGGGCCTTGTCTCCGGACTCGTTCTTCTCCTCTGGCGGGCCGTCCGGGAATGCGGTCTTGAATTTTCCACTCAGTTTTGCGATGAGGGTCTTTTCCTTCATGTCCTTCTTGAAGTCGCGCATGACCTGTGCTCCTCCCATTTCGGACATGAATGAGTCCACGAGTGCGGAGTTGTCGGACGCCACGACGATCTTCTCGATCTTCAGGCCGTCGGCCGGGGAGCCCGAGAATGCGCCGCAATAGACCATGTTCAGGTGCTTGATGTTGGATATCGCCGGATCGGAGCTGGCTTCGGCGAAGTCTCTTATATCGAGGACGGTCGGGAATATGTCCATCTCCGGGTTGTTGATGTTTCGCATGGCGTTTGAGACGTCGGCGACCACTTTTGTGTCAGAGAATTCCAGTTTCCAGTTGTGGAGGAACTTCGGGATGTTGGAAGATCCGGGGGGAGCCGGCTGGCCCATCATCGCCTGCATCGAGTTTCTCGATTCGGCGAGGCAGTAGCTGTCGAGGGCGATGAGGAGTTTTCCGCCGCGCATGAGATACTGGTCCACTGCGAAGAGGGTTTTCTCGGAGAGGTTTTTCGGGTGGATCACGACGAGGGCCTTGATGTCGGCCGGGATCTGGTCCGCGCCTGGAGAGATGGGGACGAGCTCGAATCGCTTCTGGAGCTCTCCCGCTATGATCCACGGCGCATTCTGGTTGTTTTTGCGCATGTATGGCATCGGGTTTCCCCCGAGCAGTGGCAGCTCGGTGAGTATCCCGATCTTGTTCTTCGCGTCGCCGGCGACCGCCTCGCTTATAGCGCTGGTGATGTTGTATTCCACCGTCGCCTCCTCGTGGGGGAAGAAGAAGGGGATGCTGACCGTCTTGTCGAGGAAGTTCACGGCGAGGCCCAGATAGAGCTTCTCCCCATCCGGCATGGGCTGTCCGCTCACGTTGTCCATGGCGGCGGCGTCCTCCGCGTCGGAGTCCGGGGTTGGATCGAGTTCGTCGAGGAGTATCCTTCCATTTCCGTGCTTGGCGTATTCACCTAGGAGGCTTCTTATCCTGTCGGCGAAGCTGGCTAGCTGGACTGGCATCCTGTTTTCGCTCCTGCTCCGGTAGAATCTGAGGGTCACCGGGGCGTCGAGCTTTGATATGATGGCCTTGGTGCCGTCGGAGAGCGTGTATAGCTTCTCCTCGGTGAGGTCGGCTCTGACCGAGCTGCGGCTGATTATCGCGTTGAATGCGATTATCGCGCAGAGGAGCAGCGCGAGTCCGGCGTAGGAGAAGATGTGTTTCTGGAATTTTTTCGATGAAGGCATTTTGCTTTCTCCTCAGTTTTTCCTGGTGTTGAGCATGACTGTTGTCGCGCAGAGGAAGAACGCCATCACCGAAACGAAATAGCATATGTCCCTCATGTCCACGACGCCGCGTCTGAAGCTTTCATAGTGTGGCATCACGCTTATGTTCGCGAGCATGCCGACCAGCCATTCGGGGGCCCAGCCCGTGAAATAGTCGGTCACTGCCGGGTGTCCGGCGAGTATGAGCAGAAGGCAGAGCACCAGGGAGATGATGAAACTTACCACCTGGCTTCTGTTCGAGGCGGACGTGAAGCAACCGACGGAGAGGAAGGCTCCGGACAGGAGGAGGCTGGCGATGTATCCGGAAAGCATGAGGCCGAGGTCGGGGGAGCCGAGGTAGAGCACCGTCAGGGCCAGCGGGAAGGTGAGGGCGAGGGAGAGTCCGACCACGAACCATGCCGAGAGGAACTTGGCGACCACCGCTTCCGACGGGCGGAGTGGCATTGTGAAGAGCAGTTCCACTGTTCCGGATCTGTTCTCCTCGGCCCAGAGCCTCATTGCGACGGCTGGCACAAGAAGGAGGTAGAGCCAGGGGTGGAACGGGAAGAAGCAGTTTCCGAGGCCCGCCTCGTTGGCCGGGAAGAATGCGCCGAACCTGAAAGTGAAGAAGGAGGACAGAAGCAGGAATATTATGATGAAGACATACGCCAGTGGCGAGCCGAAGCAGCTTGCGGTCTCCCTCTTGAAGATGTGGTATATCCTGTTCAAGGAGCTTTTCATCGTCCGGCCTCCTTGTTGCTTGTTATCTGCCTGAACACGTCTTCGAGGCGTCCATCGTCGGTCCTGATTTCCAGCAGTTCAAGACCCTTGTTCTTCGCGAAGCTCGCGACCTCGGTGCATAGTCTGGCGGGGCTGTGTCCCTTGGAGGGGAATATCCTGAACGAGGCGGCATCGGGAATGGGAGACCTCATCTCCGCGACCTTAGCCACGATTTCGAAGGCCTCGAGGGATGTGCGGAAGTCCTGCGAGGCGCCTTTTCCGACCGAGACGACGAGGGAGTTCGCGCCTGCGGACTTGGAGCGCAGATCCGACGGAGTTCCATTCGCGACGATTCTTCCCTCGGATATTATCAGGGCCCTGGTGCAGCAGGCGTCCACCTCCTCGAGGATGTGCGTGGAGATTATTATCGCCTTGTCCCTTCCCATCTCCTTTATCATCTCCCTGACTTCGAACTTCTGGTTCGGATCGAGGCCGTCGGTGGGTTCGTCGAGCACAAGCACGGGCGGATCGTGGAGTATGGACTGCGCGAAGGATGTGCGGCGGACATACCCCTTGGAGAGAGTGTCTATGCTCTGGTAGAAGACCTTCTCGAGGTGGCAGACGGAGACGGCGCGGTCTATCGCCTCGCCGGCCTTTCTGCCAGCAAGTCCGCGGATTCCCGCGACAAAATGGAGGAAGCTCTTCACGTTCATGTCCCTGTAGACCGGTGCGTTCTCGGGCAGATATCCGATCTTGGCCTTTGCCAGCATGGGATGCTCGAGCATGTCGGCACCGCCGATGCGGATTTCGCCGGCGTCGGGCTCGAGATAGCCGGTGAGCAGGCGCATGGTGGTGGTTTTTCCGGCGCCGTTCGGACCGAGGAAGCCCAGGACCTCTCCCCTGTCCACCGAGAGGGAGACGTGGTCCACAGCCCTTATGCCTCCGAAGTTCTTGTCCAGATTCTTCGCGCTGATCATTGGATTCTCCGAAACTGTTGTTTCAAGAAACTGTTGTTTCAAATGGAAAGCCGAATTCTACATACTTGACAGAAAAATGCAAAAAATGTTTCAAAAATTTTTTTTTGTGCCGCGGAGGTGTATATTTGGAATTGAATTTCTCGTCAGCGTCGACATGTATGCATAATCAACAAGGAGACAGGCATGAGGACTATCCTAGGC
>CAZGJP010000133.1:0-7234 GCA_964526605.1 uncultured Lentisphaera sp. | reverse complement strand
AATACAAACCGCGCGGGCAAAACCTGATGTCCAACACAAAGACCATAGCGGTAATAGACATAGGAAGCAACTCGATAGTCCTGCTCGTGGCGAGATGCCACAGGAACGGACTCATCGAGCCCTTGGACGAGCTCTTCGCCATAACGAAGCTCGGAAAGGAGGTCTCACGAAGCGGAATGCTGGATCCGGAGGCCGTCAAGAACACCATAGAGGCGTCGAAGGAAATGAAGGCCATCGCCGAAAAGGAGGGGGCGGTGGACATCATAGCGACCGACACTCACGCCGTTAGGGAGGCCTAGAAACGCAGCGTATTCCTTGTCAACTTCAACCAGGAGATCCTTCTCTTCCCGGAGGTCCTGAGCGGAAGGGAGGAAGCCAAGTTCACATATCTGGGCTCCACATGCGACATGCCCCCGGACCAGGAGACAATCACAATCGACATCGGCGGCGGAAGCTCCGAAGTCGCATTCGGCACCCGCGACATAATGATAGAGGCCCACAGCCTGCCGATAGGATGCGTCACCCTCTGCGAGAAATTCAAGATAGAAAACAGACTCTGGCTCATCAGCGACAGGACCGCCGCGCAGAACCATGTAAAGAGAATGCTCCTCCACATCGTGGACCCCGTCAACGTCTGGATGAAGAACAAGAAGCCAGTCGTGATCGCCTCAGGAGGCACCGCGGGAACATATGCCGCCATCCTCCTCGGAATGGACGTCTTCGACAGAAGCCAGATCCACATGAAGCCAAGCTCGAGAAAGGAGGTCGCAGCCGTCAACAGGAGAATTTCGCGCCTCTCCGTCGAGGAGAGAACCAAAGTCCCTGGCATGGAAAAGGATAGGGCCGAGGTCCTCCCGGGCGGACTGCTGATACTGCACGAGATACTGTCGTTCTTCGGTTTCGACGAATTCAAGATCAGCTCCAACGGCCTCAGATTCGGCATCGTCAGAGACTACATCATGCGGAGATTCTGAACGGAAAACAAACATTTTCAAAAACGGCAACTCATGTCCAGGATGTCAATTAGATCAAATGCCGCGAAATTCGCAGCCACCGCGCTGGCCGCGGCATTCCTCGCGTCATGCCATCTTGGACAAGCACAAAACGAAGGAGGTTCGAACATGAAGCTGAAGGAGAGAAAGGACAGAGTCACTATGAAAGGCGCGCCCCTGACGCTGCTCGGCCCCGAACTCGCAGCCGGAGACAAGGCCCCCGAATTCCAGGCCGTTGACGCCTCGTTCGGCAAGGTCCGCCTCGCCGACTTCGGCGGGAAGAGACTTCTGATAAGCGCCGTCCCCAGCATAGACACCGGCGTCTGCGCCCTGCAGACCAAGCGCTTCAACGAGGAGGCCGCAAAGATAAAGGGCGTGGTCTTCCTGACCATCAGCACGGACCTGCCTTTCGCGCAGAAAAGATTCTGTGACGCGGAGAAGATCGCGGGCATGAAGCTGCTCTGCGACTCAGTGTGGCAGGAATTCGGCCGGAAATATGGCGTCCTGGTGAAGGACATGGGGCTGCTCTCCAGGTCCGTCTTCGTCATAGACGAGAACGGTGTGATCGCCTACATGCAGATCGTGAAGGAGATCACCGATCATCCGGACTACGACGCGGCACTGAAGGCCGTTAGGAAATAACGTCTGGAGGTCTCGAAATGATCAAGGTCGCAGTCGTCGGAGCAGCCGGTAGGATGGGACGCAGGCTGGTCTCGCTGATCATGGAATCCACCGACATGAAGCTTTCCGGAGCCCTTGAGGCCAAAGGCAATCCCGCGCTGGGACAGGACGCTGGCATGCTGGCGGGAGCCGGCAGTTCGGGCATCGCCATCACGGATTCCCTTGAAAAAGCGCTCTCCGGAGCTGACGCGATGATTGACTTCAGCACCGGACCCGCTGTCGAGAATGCGAAATTCGCAGGCTCCAGAGGTGTCGCGTGCGTCATTGGCAGCACTGGACTGGGCGAGGAGGCGAGGAGGGATTTCGCGAAAATCGCGGATGCCGGAGGAAGAATAGTTTTCGCCTCGAACATGAGCGTGGGGGTGAATCTGCTCTTCAGGCTCTGCCGCGAAGTCGCTGGAATCCTCGGAGAGGAATACGACATCGAGGTGGTGGAGATGCACCACCGCAACAAGAAGGACGCCCCGAGCGGAACCGCCCTCTCCCTGGCCGAGGCCCTCCGTGAAGGAAGAAGCCTGCACAGGGAATGCTGTGTCCACGGAAGAAAGGGCCAGACCGGCGTCAGACGCAAGGACGAAATCGGGGTGCACGCGGTCAGGGGAGGGGACGTGGTCGGAGACCACACGGTCGTCTTCGCCGCGGAGGGCGAGAGGATAGAACTGGTCCACAAGGCATCGAGCCGCGACGCTTTCGCGAAGGGCGCGTTGAGGGCCGTGAGATTCCTGTGGAAAGCCAAGCCCGGACTATACGACATGTTGGATGTGCTGGGACTTGAGAAGGGGGCATGACGCATGCTCGGAGCCAGTTGGCTCCTTGAACTTGACGCAACGATATCTATATTTAGAAAAAACAAACATTCCATGGTGCGCAAATGAAGGACGTCTCTGTTCTAGGCATGATACTTGCGGGAGGCGAGGGAAGCAGGCTGCACCCGCTGACGGTGGATAGGGCCAAGCCCGCCGTCCCGTTCGGTGGAAAATTCCGGATTATCGACTTCGTGCTGTCGAACTTCATCAACAGCAAGATATACAGCATGTTCGTGCTCACCCAGTTCCGCTCGCAGAGCCTCATGGAGCACATCATCAATGGCTGGAACATCTCGGGAACCCACGGCAAGGGCAGATTCATCATCCCCGTTCCGGCACAGATGCGGACTGCGGACAAGAGATGGTATGCCGGAACCGCTGACGCCATATACCAGTGCATGCACCTCATCGAGGATTTCGCTCCGGACATAGTCGCCGTGTTCGGCGGCGACCACATCTACAAGATGGACATATCCCAGATGATAGACTTCCACGTCGCGAACGACGCGATAGCTACAGTCTCCGCGATACCGGTTCCGCTAGACGACGCGAAGCATTTCGGAGTCATACAGGTGGATCCGAAGTGGAGGATATGCGGATTCCAGGAGAAGCCGTCGAATCCGACTCCGATGCCGGAGGACTCCACCAAGGCGCTGGCCTCGATGGGCAACTACATCTTCAACGCCACCGACCTGCTCCGGATATTGAAGGCCGACGCCTCCGATGCGAAGAGCAGCCACGACTTCGGCAAGGACATACTCCCCTCGCTCGTCCCCACCCAGCGGCTATTCGCCTACAACTTCTACTCCAACGAGATCCCCGGAAGGAAGGGCCACAGGCACTACTGGAAGGATGTCGGAACCCTCGAATCATACTTCCAGGCAAACATGGATTTGAGGATGCCGGAACCCGAACTGGACCTTTACAATAAGAAATGGCCGATATTCAACTACCACTTCAGCCTCCCCCCCGCCAAGTTCGTCCACAACGAGGAGATAAGCCCAAGCGGCCTCCCACGCATCGGAAAGGCGGTGGACTCGCTCGTCTGCGACGGATGCATCATATCGGGAAGCACAGTCAGCAACTCGGTGCTCTTCAACTCCGTCCACGTCCACAGCTACGCCACCGTCCACAACAGCATCCTCCTGAACAATGTGGAGATCGGAGAGGGGTGCAGGATCAGGAACGCGATAATAGACAAGCATGTGAGCATCCCCGAGGACACCACGGTCGGCTACAACAGAAAGGAGGACGAGAAGAGGTTCTTCGTGTCCGACTTCAGCACCAAGAAGAAGGGCGAGTGGCTCACCGTGATCCAGAAGCAGCGCAGCGTCGAAAAACTCCCGTCATTTTGAAAAGCAGAGAGAATTTCTTTCCTGTCGCCATCACCATCGCTGGAAGCGACAGCGGCGGCGGGGCGGGGGTTCAGGCCGACCTCAGGACGTTTGCAGCTCTCGGCGTATTCGGAACCTCCGCGATAACGGCGCTTACCGCGCAGAACCCCCGCGAAGTCAGAGGCGTATTCCCGGTCACGCCCGCGTTCGTCGAATCCCAGCTCGACGCGGTCTTCGCGAAATTCGCAGTCAGGGTGGCCAAGACGGGCATGCTCTTCAATTCGGCAGTCGCAAGAACGGTCTCCAAATTCATGGAGCGCCATCCCGGATGCACTCTCGTCGTTGATCCGGTAATGGTCTCCACCAGCGGAGTCCGCCTGCTGAAGGAAGACGCAGTTGACGCCATCAGGAACGAGCTTTTTCCCCTCGCGCGCTGGATAACCCCCAACGTCGAGGAGGCCGAGATCCTCTCAGGAAGAAGGATATCCTCCCTCTCTGACGCGATCGAGGTGTCGTCCGAACTTTCCCTCGGATGGGGATGCGGATGCGTGCTCAAGGGAGGCCACAGGACCTACCTCCAGGGCCGGAGAACCGATGTCGTCGTCCGCGGGAAGCAGAGATTCTTGCTGTCCGCGCCAGATCTGGACGGATGCTCCTGCGCCGCCCACGGGACTGGTTGCACTTTTGGCGCGGCACTGGCTGCGAATCTCGCGAAGGGAGCCGCCGATCTGGACGCATTGGTCTCGGCCCGGGAATTCGTCCAGGCTTCGCTGGCTGGAAAAGTGCGGGTGGGGCGGCATATTAATGCCATGTTCCCGCCAAGAAAAGAATATCGTGGAGAAGTAGAACTTTGCAAAATACAATGAAATCCTTGCGGCCATGCAGGCATATCAAACGTCTCCTGCTTTCATCCGCGTTCACCGCATTGTCCCTCGTCGCCGCAGTTTCATTCGCCCAAGGGAAGGGATATATAAGATACAAGACCGTTAGCGGGCAGAAGTACGTCTATCTCTCGGACTTGTCCGCATACTACGGCATGTCGCTGTCAAAAAAGAACACTGGATGCGGTATCGGCAGCAAATTTTCCTCCTTCTCCTTCGAGTATGAAAAAAGACATGGCTCCTTCAATGGCGTGAAGATGCACTATCTTTTCGCTCCGGTATTCGCCGCGCCGGAGCCTCTGGTCAGCGAACTGGACTACCGCAAGATCATAGACCCACTGCTCCGCGCATCTGTCTCGCTGCCGAGAAAGAACATAAGAAACATCGTCATAGATCCGGGACATGGCGGAAAGGACAACGGAGCGCAGACCAAATACCGGGAGAAGGACATCAACATGGCGATCTCCTTCAGTCTAAGGGACCAGCTGCGCAGACGTGGATTCAACGTATTCATGACCCGCGAGAAGGATGTATTCCTCGATCTCGACCGGAGGACGGCCATGGCCGCCTCCCTCAAGGCCGATCTTTTCATTTCAATACACTGCAATGCGACCTCCAGCCGCTATGTCAGAGGGATCGAGACCTACTGTCTGACGCCTAGTGGAGCGCCCTCGACCATCGAGAAGAAGGCGTCCAGCGGCTGGCAGAAGGGCAACTCCTTCGACAGCCAGAACATAGTTCTCGCCTATCTTGTCCAAAGATGTCTTGTGGGGAACACGGGGACGGAGGACAGGGGCGTGAGGCATGCGAGATTCGCAGTCCTCAAGTCCGCTCCTTGTCCGGCGGTCCTGGTCGAATGCGGATTCCTCACGAACGAATGGGAGATGAAGAACCTTGCCTGGAGCAAATACCAGCAGGGAATCGCGGAGGGGATAGCAGAGGCCGTAGCCCACTATTCCAAACCAGTGAAGTGATAGTCAAATGCCTGAAATAATCATATACCTCGCAATAGGATTTGTGCTGCTCTACTTCGGCGCCGAATGGCTTGTAAAAGGCGCCTGCAACATAGCATTCATCCTGCGGATCTCCCAGCTGATAGTCGGCCTCACCGTCGTCTCGTTCGGGACCAGCGCCCCTGAACTCATCGTCAGCCTGAAGGCCGGAATCAGCGGCCACGGCGACATCTCCATCGGAAACGTGGTCGGGTCCAACATCGTCAACATATGTTTCATCCTAGGCCTCGCCGCGATGATAAATCCCCTGAGGATTGACGACCAGATACTGAAGTTCGACCTCATCGTCTGCATCGCGGCCTCGATAGTGTTCTGGATTTTCATCCTCGACGGAGTCGTCTCACGCGCCGAAGGATTCGTCCTCTTCGCCATGCTCCTGGCCTACGTGACGCTCCTGCTGAGAATAAGCTTGAAGGACAAGGAGAAGCTCGAACCGTCCGGCGCTGGCGCGGAAACGAAGGTCGGACACTCCGTGCCAAAGAGCATGCTTCTTCTCGTCGCGGGACTTGCCGCGCTAGTCGGTGGCGCGCACCTCTTCGTCGAGGGCGCAGTGAAGCTTGCGAAGCTTCTCAAGGTGAGCGAGGCGGTGATAGGATTGACCGTGGTCGCAGTCGGCACCAGCCTCCCTGAACTTGCAGCATCGGTCGTTGCGGCAGTCAAGAAGAAAGACGACATCTCGGTCGGCAACATCATAGGCTCCAACATCTTCAACATCTGCTGCATAATCGGGCTTGTCTCGATGATAGCTCCGATAGAGGCGAAGGGAGTGAATTCCATGGACTTTGCATTCATGCTCGGATCGGCGCTTGTCCTCTTCCCCATAATGTTCACCGGGAAAATAATCACGAGGTTGGAGGGGTTGTTCCTGGTCATCATATATGTCGTCTACGTCGGCATGCTCTGGCCGAAAGGGTGAGGGGGGCAGGGACCGGCTTGCTATCAAGTCAAGAATTTATGAATGGCCAATAACCAATGACCAATAACCAATGGCCAATGACCAATGGCCAATAACCAATGGCCAATAACCAATGGCCAATAACCACTGACCAATAACCAATGACCAATCACCAATAACCAATGACCAACGACCGATAATCAATGACCCGCATCCTAAAAACTGAATCCTGCAGAGAAGACAAAAAATGAACATTGCAGTTTTGAAAAAGGATTACTCCGACAAGGGTGGCGGTGCCGAGCGCTACGCGAGGGAGCTCTGCAGGGGGCTTGCCGCCGGGGGGCACAAGATATTCGTGCACTCCCAGTCGTTCAGGGCCGAGCCCTGCGACCGCGTCGCCCATGTCAGGATTTCCAAGACATGCCTGAGAGGTTTCAGCGGAACGGCTAACTTCCACAGGGCGGTGCAGAACAAGCTCGAAAGGGGGAGATACGACATCGTCTATGCCCTGTCGCGGACTTTTCCCTCCGATTTCCTCCGCGTGACCGAGTCCTTGCATTGCGAATGGATGAAAGTCCGCTATTCATACATGCAAGATCGGAAGAGCGTCGTGTAGGGAAAGTGGGGGGTTG
>CAZGJP010000132.1:0-7241 GCA_964526605.1 uncultured Lentisphaera sp. | reverse complement strand
TAATTCTCTACTGACCTGATGCAATATGGTGTGCCTTAAACTCCTCAGCAATTTATTTGAAAGTTCTAAGGCGTTGGGAGGAAGTTTTTCGTTTTTATATTCGATTAAGAATCGTGACAACCCGCCTTTGTTTCCGCCATAAAATTCGATCAAGGGAGCCATCGATTTTCCAAAGGCAACAGGATTTCCTGTAGACTGTTTGATTTTGGCTTCCAGCAATGGCCAGAAATATTCCATCCACTTTTCGGCAACAGCCTGAATCGGAATTTTGACTTTCCCGTTCGGCATCCATTTTGCAAGATTATAATTTGTGATGGCAATTTCAGCCAATGCCCTGAATAAAGCCAATTTGTAAGTCGCTGTTTTCTTATCTCTGTTCAATATTGATTCAATAGTGTCTATTGGACGGCTTTCAGCGGGATTTCTCAGCGAAAAGAGCATTGTCGCCCATCTGCGATGTTGTCTGCCGAGGCTATCGTCATTGTCCCAGCGGTTAATTAGTGTAAAGCCTATTCGTTCGAAGATGAGCTGAAAGTTTTCAGGTGTGATGCTGTTGAACAAGCGTCCGTCTGTATCTCTTTTTGTTTTTTCGTCAATGGTTTCATCGTGGAGCGGGATGGAAATCAATAATCTTCCATTCTCTCTCAGGATTCTTCTGATAGCGAAACTCGCATCGAAAAGCTGTTCCTTTGGAAGATGCATAAGGGTGGCCGAGCAGAGGATTCCATCGTATGACTTGTCTTGAATAGATGCCAGTCCTGGCAGTGAATCCTTTTTAACGATGGAGCCATATCCTGTCTTATTCTTATTACAAAATTCGACAAATTCATCACATGGATCAACACCGTCGGCTAAATACCCCATCTCGTGCAGAATTTTCAGATCACGTCCGGACCCACAGCCTATGTCGAGGATTTTTGCCCGCTCTTCAAATGACAAACGGAAATAGTCTGATATCCCGCCTATCACTCTGTCGTATCTTCCGGCTAGCATCTCCGCCTGTGAACTATAATATTTCAGTGTTTGAGAGTCCATATCACTCACGATGCCTTCTCTCCATCTTCATGATTCGCAGATCAAATATCCTTGTCTTTCTTCTTCCACGTCAGTCATTCCGGCCAAAACCTCAACTAGTCGCTTGTTCGGGCGCCTTTCGATTCTGTGTCTCCGCGCCTGCTCGTATCTTGATTTTATTTTTGCCATATTCTCCGGCTTGCGAAGTTCGCAGAGCGGCATATCCTGATTCCAGGTGAAAGTCTTCCCTAGTTCATTGCTTTGCTTCTCGTAGGCCGCCGCCTCGTCAAACATCTTCGGGTAGGTCTCAAGTAGTCGCACCCACTCAATCTGCTTCTGGAAGAAACAGAAGAAGCATCCGGAATGTGTTCTGCCCCATTTCAAATAAGGTGGCAAGCCGATCCCGCTTTCTTCGAGAATTTTCATGACACCAGCGTAGTCAATTCCATATTCCTTGAATGGAAAGACAGCCTTTATATTCGACTTTGTGCTGATGTATCCGACACGATCCTCATCAGCGCGGATACCGACATAGCTGACGATTTCATCGTCTTTGACATAATCTTCGAATGGTTTCAGCTTAAGCAGTTTGGTGCACCAGCGGGAATTGGGACCAGGCAGATAACCACCAAAGTCATCAATCCAGTGGTCGAATCCTGCTTCAGCATTAAGCCATTTGATTTTCTTGCCTAGATAAGCCTCGACACGGTTCAAATAGTCATAGGTCTCAATGAGCTCCTTCCCGGTGTCGCAAAAGACATACTCCATATTCTCCACTTTGTCCCGCATGAAAATCGCGAGCGCGGTGCTGTCCTTGCCGCCGGAAAGACTTAGAATGTGCCTAGTTTTGCTCATTGTTCGACGATCTCCCAGCGTCCGCTCTTGTCGGACCCGACACGCCTGATACGACCGGAATCTTTCAGAGCCTTCAAATTCCATTCCACCCCTCTGCGACTGAGGCCTGTCTTCAAAACAATCCCATTTTGCGTGATCTTAGGATCGGAACGGAGAAGGGCTAAGATTTTCTCCACAGTTTTCTCCACAGTTTTCTCCACAGTTTTCTCCACAGTTGATCGAGCATCAGACTCTGTGTCCACTTCCTGAACCGACTGCGCCTTGAATGTTACGATCAAGAAGCCTTGCCGATCCTCAAATGTCGGTGGTGCGCAACCATGTTTTTTACACATTGCGATAACGCGGTTGGTGCCACGCCCCCATACTTCGACGGCACCGGTGCGGTGAAATGCTCCAGCAATCAACGGGTTGACCGGTTTGGAATCATGTTTCTTGGAGAGTTGTTCGACGGTGATTCCAGTGGGAAGATGCCCGTAGCTTCGAATTTCAATCCGGTCGTCAAAGACAACAATGGCGACATAACCCGAATAGTGAGAGTAATCGCGATGCATTACGGCATTAAGAAGTATCTCTCGAAGAGCGTCCAATGGGACTGGGAAGCGATCCTCCCGAAATATTTGCCCGGTTGGAAAACGCGCGCCAAGAGGCATTGTGCGTTCAAGAAACGCCATTCCTTCGCGAATCATAGAGAAGGCATTCATGTTTTCCTGGCGGTTGTCAACGATTTCACCGGTTATCTCGGTGCCTCTGAATCGTCCCATTTTGATAAGGCATTGGGGATAATTCGGCAAAAACTTCTTCCCATAGAGAACAAAGGCGGCGCGGGTTAGTTTGTCTCCTATCCTAAGTCCGAGCCGGTCAAGAATTTCACCGAGATTTCGGCTTGTGTCCGGTGATATCCTGTTTTGCTGTATGGCCAGTTCGCGTGTTCGAAGAATTTCATTCTTGTCCAAGTCCTTAATGGCCAATCCCTCGGCAGGCAGATTTTCCCACCGGATTCTGGCGTGACTGCGCTCAATCAGCATTCGTTCATATTTACCTTGTGGCATCCGTCTTGTTGTACTGGCAATTCTTTCGTAAGCATGCCCCTCGTATACGAAAGGACGCAAATCATGTCCTTTTTCAACCGCAACTTCTATGACATCACGGTCTTCCCCGATCTTGACGCGGTTTATGGAAAGATGCGCAGGAGGTTCGAAGCGGTCTGATGCCTGTGCGATATCACGGAGAGTCTTGTCGGTGACTTCCTGTCCTTCAGGTTTTCCGTCCGAGCGAATTCCGAACAGGACTCTTCCACCTTTGCCATTCAGAAATGCGCATAAAGTTTGCATGGCTTCTTTAAGCTCTCCAGTAGAACGCTTGAACTCAAGGCGTTCACTTTCACCTTCTTTTATCAGCACATCAAGTTGTTTCGAATCATTTTTCATTGCTGGTCTTCGTCTTTAAGAACCTTCTTCGCATGATTTAATCTGCGACCATATTGCTCTAGATGCTGCGACAAGTCCAAGTTTTTTGTTTTTACAAATTAAATCAGATATCTCATTTTGCAATTCTTTTAATCGGCGGGCGCAACGCAAGAAGGGGAACTGCGCGAAAAAGTTAAACCAAAAACGAAGCGGTTTAAAGTGTATTTTTTCTCCTTTTCCTGCAGAAAAAACAACGTTTTTTTCTGTTTTCCGCGCCGTGGCGGCAAAAAATCGCATTTTCATCCTCCTGCGTTATATTAGGCGGCAGATCATTTTTTCCCCTGCAACAATTTTTGGAGTGAAGGGCGCGCATCATGAAAAAACAATATGTGATCGGGGTTGATTACGGGACGGATTCGGCAAGGGCCGTGGTGGTTGACTGCTCGAATGGAGACGAACTTGCCTCCGCCGTCCACAACTACAGGCGATGGGCGGACGGAAAATTCTGCTCCCCCAGGGAGAATGTCTTCAGACAGCATCCGCTCGACTACATCGAGGCTCTCGAGACGACAGTCAAGACAGCTCTAAGGAAGGCGGGAAGGAGCGTGGCCTCCAACATAGCAGGCATCGCCGTTGACACCACCGGATCCACCCCGGTGGCCGTGGACGGGAAAGGAATCCCGCTGTCTCTCCACAAGGAGTTCCAGAACGATCCCGATGCGATGTTCATACTCTGGAAGGATCACAGCTCCGTGTCCGAAGCCGAAGAGATAAACAAGCTCGCGCACTCCGGAAGATTCGAGGACTACACCAAATTCTGCGGCGGCACATACTCCTCGGAGTGGTTCTGGGCGAAGATACTGCACACGACCAGAAAAAACAGGAAGGTCGCGAACTCCGCCGCATCATGGCTCGAGCACTGCGACTGGATTCCGGCGCTCATAACCGGAAACGACGACCTCGCCTCTATAAAGCGCAGCCGTTGCGCCGCCGGGCACAAGGCCATGTGGCACAAGGCGTTCGGCGGGCTTCCATCCGGGGGCTTCCTCGCCGCGCTGGACCCCCGCCTCGCCAGCCTCAGGGACAGGCTCTACTCCGAAACGCATCCGTCCGACCAACTAGCAGGATACCTCTCGGAGGAATGGGCGACGCGTCTTGGAATCACGTCCGCGAAAGTCGCAGTCGCCGTCGGCGCGTTCGACGCGCACATGGGAGCGGTGGGAGGACAGATAAAGCCCGGCATACTCGTCAAAATAATCGGCACTTCAACCTGCGACATGCTCGTGTCCCCGCTCAAGAAAAATGAAAAGCTGATAAAGGGGATATGCGGACAGGTTGACGGCTCGATAATCCCAGGCATGCTCGGACTCGAGGCCGGACAGTCCGCCTTCGGCGACTTCTATGCGTGGTTCAGAAACATGCTCCTGTGGCCAGTGTCGAAGTCGGATCCGAATATTGCGAAATTCGCGGATGCCTTGAAGCATCAGATTCTGCCGATGCTGTCCGAGGAGGCGTCAAGGATGGCTCCCGACGAGGACGTTCCCGTGCTGACCGACTGGATCAACGGCAGGAGGACTCCGTTCGCCGATCAGACCTTGAAGGCGTCGGCGCTAGGAATGGACATGGGGACAAGCGCGCCACAGTTGTTCCGCGGAATCGTCGAGGCGACAGCCTTCGGCGCGAAGAGGATCAACGACTGCTTCATCTCCCAGGGAGTGGAGATAAACGGAATAATCGCCCTCGGGGGCATCGCGAAAAAGTCGCCCTTTGTGATGCAGACGCTCTCCGACGTGCTGGAGATGCCGGTGAAGGTCGTCAGATCGGAGCAGGCCTGCGCACTGGGTGCTGCGATGTTCGCGTCGGTTGCGGCGGGAATCCACGCCAGGGTCGAGGATGCCCAGGACGCGATGGGCTCCGGATTCGAGAGGACGTTCAAGCCAGGGAAAAAATCATCTGCCGCATACAAGGCCCGATACGGGAAGTATCTGGCCCTTGCGGAGGCGACGGAATCCAAACCGCTCAAATGACCGGAGCCAGAAGCATGAAGAAATATTCCGACATAAGACGCCAGGCCTACGAGGCGAACATGGAGTTGCACGCGAGGGGGCTGGCGATATACACCTTTGGAAATGCGAGCTCGCTCGACGAGGATGGCGCCGTATTCGCCATCAAACCAAGCGGGGTTCCATACGAAAAGCTCAAGGCGTCCGACATGGTCGTGGTGGATCTGGAAAACAATGTAGTTGACGGAAAGCTGCGTCCGTCGTCGGACACAAGGACCCACTCGCGCCTATACAGGTCCTTCAAGGGCATCGGCGGCGTGTGCCATACGCATTCGACATATGCGACAGCCTGGGCGCAGGCGAGAAAGGCCATCCCCGTTCTCGGAACCACACATGCCGACCATCTCCCCTGCCCCGTCCCGTGCACTCCGGAACTGACAGCCAGGATGATAAATGGAGACTACGAGGACAACACCGGAATCGTCATCGTCGACAGCTTCAGGAAGCTGAAGCTCGATCCGCGCCATGTCCCGATGGCGCTGGTCGCATCCCACGGCCCGTTCACCTGGGGAGCGAACGCATCCGAGGCGGTCTACAATGCCGTCGTCCTCGAGGAGCTTGCGAAAATCGCATCCATATCGATGCAGATGGCCCCGAATGCATCCCCCGCCTCCAAGGCTCTGGTTGACAAGCACTTCCGGCGAAAGCACGGCGGAAACGCATACTACGGGCAGGGTATCCTCTGATCGAGGCGCCCGCTATTTTTCGGTTGGAACGACAATGCCCCTCATTATTACGTTCTGGCATAGGACGAAGATGATGAATGTGGGTATGGCGGCCACGACCAGAGACGCATAGATGACGGACTGGTGCGCCTGGCTTTGCAGCTGGAATATCCACACCATGATGGTCCACATCTTCTGGTCTGGAATGATGATGAGAGCCATCATGAAGGCGGAATAGGCTCCTGTGAAGGCTCCAAGCGCGATCACGGCGAGAATGGGTTTTGAGATGTTCATGGTAAGCATCCAGAATTTCGTCCATTCGCTGGCTCCGTCTATGTCGGCCGCCTCGTAGAGCTCCTTCGGCATGCTGTCGAAGAACCCCTTGAGAAGGAATATCGAGAATCCATTTGCCATTCCCGGAAGTATCAGTGCTGCGAAATTGTTGATGAGGCTGACATATGTGACATCCGGTCCGAGCGCCGGAATGGCCAAAGCTCCGATGGCAAGCCCGGACGCAAGTGAGATCAGGCCGCGCATGTTCTCCTTGAGGTTTGGAAGCCAATTTTCCAAGAGGAGAAATACTATTATTGTGGTTGCCACCCCGCCCAATATCGGGATAAGCGGGAACTTCTTGACAAGAAGGAACCCGGGTATCATTGTGACTTCACCGGGGAAGGCCATGGTCGCCATGCAGAAGAGAAGGATTTTATATGTGCCCGGCAATCTGAAACGGCTCAGGGCATATGCCGCCAGAGGATTTACGATCAGAGCTGTCAAGACGGCAAGGGAGCAGAATATCAGGGTGTTCAAAAGTCCGTTCCCGTGCATGGCCACGTAGTCGATCACCTGCCAGTAGTTGCGTTTTGAGAACTCCCAGCGCACTGCGGCGCTGTTCTCCATGCAGTCGGCCCAGTCTGTCGCCGCGCAGACTGCGCCAAGGCCCGGATAGCTCCCGGGTATGGTTCCGTATTTGCGGGCCATGAAATCTTCGAACGACTGGTCTGCACTGTAAATCCTCATCGATTCGAGCGGGCAAATTTCGGCGGATTTTATGAAAGCCTCGAAGGTCCTGCGGAGATAGGGGGCCTTATCGATATTCTCCGGGAACGGGATATCCTCGAATTTTTGCAGGTCAGTGCCGTGCTCCTTGTTGAAAATGGTGATCGTTTCATACTGGCTTGCAATGAAGTTCCTGAACGGTTTTTCCAGGGAAGCATCCAACCTGACATAACGGAGCC
>CAZGJP010000131.1:2970-7356 GCA_964526605.1 uncultured Lentisphaera sp. | reverse complement strand
ATCTCGACAAGCGCATTGTCTATGTAGCTGTCAAGAGATGGAGCCTGCTGCGCCGCCGGCTTGTCCAACGCGCCTGTCTGCTGCGGAGCCCCGCGGTCCAGCTTGATCGGAATGCCAACCAATCTCTTCACGGAACCCATCTGCGTAGGCGGAGCCAGGGGCGGAACCGCGACATCTTCCAATGCGGGAGCGGGAGGTGGAACCGGGGCGGACTGCGGCTGGACTGGATTCTGGGGCTGCGTCTGCGCAGCTGTCTGTGGCTGGGATGGAGCCTGGCCGGTTGGCGACGCCGTATTCCACGAAGGCACCTTGACCTCCTCGGACGAAGGAGGTGCCCCGGGCTTTCTGAACGCTATGTGGCTTCTGGTCGCGACCGGCGGCCGGGTGTTGAACTTCGTGTTTTTCTTGATCGGTTGATTCACTTCTGACGCCTTGTCATGAAATCAAATAACATACATCGGAAAGATGGGCATGGCAAGCTCATCTACGCTTTTTTCTCTTCTTCCTGGGAGGCGTATAGTTCGAACCGCGTTTGAAAGGATTCCCGCCCCCGGCTCCACCGACCGCGCCGAGGAGGGACGAAGGCGATATCCCCGAAAGCAACCTCTTCATCATCCCGGTGTTCTTCATGAAACCCTTCATCATCTTGAATTGTTCAAGCAGTCGGTTTAAAGACTCGACATCCCTCCCGCTCCCGCGGCATATCCTTTTCTTCCGGGAAAAATCAATGACCTCCGGATTGCTGCGCTCCAACTTCGTCATGGAGTGGATCAGCGATTCCATCTCCACCACGGCCCCGTCGTCAAGATCGGGCATGCCGGAAAGCTGGTCGCCACCGGGAAGGAAGGACAGCATTGACTCAAGCCCTCCCATCCTCTTCATCTGCTTTATCTGCTGGAGAAGATCGTCAAGATCGAACTCCTGATCCAGCATCTTCCTCTGCATCCTCTCCGCTTCTTCCCTGTCAAGCTCCTCCGCAGCCTTCTCCACAAGCGAAACTATGTCGCCCATCCCAAGTATCCGCGACGCCATCCTGTCCGGATAAAACGGCTCAAGATCCCCCGTCTTCTCGCCAACACCGACGAACTTCACCGGACAGCGGGCGACCTTCCTGATCGAAAGCGCCGCACCCCCACGGGCGTCACCGTCCAGTTTCGTCAGTATCACCCCGCTTATACCAAGCGCATCGTTGAAATGCTTCGCCACCGACGCCGACTCCTGGCCTAGTGCCGAGTCGGCGACAAGGATTATCTCGTCGGGATGAAGGCTCTGCTTGAGCCTGACCAGTTCCATAACCATCTCGTGGTCTATCTGGTGCCGGCCGGCACTGTCTATTATCACAGTGTCGCAACCCTCCTGCTTTGCCTTCGACATCGCCGCAGTGGAAATCGCCACGACGTCAGCCCCGGACCGGTCGCAATGGAAGGAGGCGCCAACTTCCCTACTGAGAATCTCAAGCTGGTCTATCGCCGCAGGACGGTATATGTCGCATGCCACAAGCATCGGCTTGCGCCCCTTCTTGAGCAGCTGCGCCGCGATCTTCGCAGACGATGTCGTCTTCCCGCTTCCATGCAATCCCACAAGCATTATCACCGACGGAGACGATTTGAACTGCAGGGGCGACTCCTTCTCTCCCATCATCTCGACAAGCTTGTCGTAGACCACCTTGACTATCTGCTGGCCGGGCGAAACCGTCTTCAGCACCTCCATGCCAGCCGCCCCGCCCCGCACCTCCGATATGAATTCCTCCGCGACCGCATGGTTGACGTCCGCATCTATCAACGCGGACTTGATCTCGTCGAGAGCCTCCGCCATGTTCGCCTCGCTGAGGACGGCCTGCCCGCTGATCTTGCGGACAGTCTCTCTCAGCCTTGACGTGAGATTTTCAAACATCGAAACACCATTTTATCGGGGGGAAAAAGAATTTCCGCCCTTTTTGTCGATTGCTATAGATGAAATTTCCGCTTTCCGTGCTAGATTCCATTCCGTTTGTCCGTTTGAAACGGACGAAACCGCTTAACATAACTTTATTGCAACGCAAATCAACACGGGAACTCGAAAAATGAACAGCGACACGATAAAGAAAGGACTCGAACGCGCCCCTCACCGATCCCTCCTCCGGGCCACGGGAGTGAAGAAGGATGACATGGACAAGCCTTTCATCGCCGTCTGCAACTCCTACACCAACATCGTCCCGGGACATTGCCGCCTGGACAAGGTCGGCAGGATGGTCTGCAACGAAATCAGAAAGGCCGGGGGAGTCCCCTTCGAATTCAACACCATAGCCATCTGCGACGGAATAGCCATGGGACACGACGGCATGAAATTCTCCCTCCCAAGCCGCGAGATCATCGCCGACTCCGTCGAGTCCATGCTGAGAGCCCACTGCTTCGACGCCGTCATTTGCATCCCGAACTGCGACAAGGTCATACCCGGAATGCTCATGGCCGCAATGCGGGTCAACATCCCGGCAATATTCGCCTCGGGAGGCCCAATGGCCGCTGGGAAAACCCCCGATGGAAAAGTATGCGACCTCATCTCCGTATTCGAGGGCGTCGGACAGGTCAAAAGCGGCACCAAGACCGAGGCTGATATCGAAGACCTCGAAAACTGCGCCTGTCCAGGCCCAGGATCCTGCTCCGGCATGTTCACCGCCAACAGCATGAACTGCCTTTGCGAGGCCTTGGGCCTCGCGCTACCTGGCAACGGAACCGTCCTCGCCGAGGACCCCGCAAGGAGGAAAATCTGGAGAAAAGCCGCGAAACGCATCGTCGAAATGGCCATCAGCCGCGCCCCGCTCCCCAGAGACATCGCCACCGAAAGCGCTTTCATGAACGCATTCGCCCTCGACATGGCCATGGGCGGAAGTACAAACACAGTCCTCCACGGACTCGCAGTCGCGAAAGAGGCTGGACTCGATCTCGACCTGAAAAAAATCGATGCCATAAGCAGGACAACCCCCAACATCTGCAAAGTCTCGCCGTCAAGCCACTTCCACATCGAGGACGTGGACAGGGCAGGGGGCATAAGCGCCATACTCAAGGAAACCGCCAAGACCGGCTCGCTCAACCTCGATTGCACCACAGTCTCAGGCGCTAAGCTCGGAAAAGTCATATCGAGAGCCAAGGCCCCGGACGGATGCGTCATACGCACGCTCGACAACGCCTACAGCAAGGACGGCGGTCTCGCCTTCCTCTTCGGAAACCTCGCGGAGAAAGGCTCCGTCGTCAAGACCGCAGGCGTATCCAAGGCCATGCTCAGACACAGAGGGCCGGCCGTCATATTCGAAAGCCAGGAGGACGCGTGCGCAGGAATCCTCCAAGGCAGGGTCAAGGCCGGCGACGTGGTCGTCATCAGATACGAAGGCCCCAGAGGCGGCCCTGGAATGCAGGAGATGCTCGCACCCACAAGCTATATCATGGGACGCGGCCTCGGGGAAAATGTCGCACTCATAACAGACGGCAGATTCAGCGGCGGCACACGTGGAGCATGCATCGGACACGTCAGCCCCGAAGCGGCCTCCGGCGGCCTCATCGCGCTGGTGAAGGATGGAGACATGATTTCAATAGACATCCCGGAACGGAAAATCAACCTCGAGGTCGACGCGACGGAAATATCCAGAAGACGCGCCTCATGGACTCCCCAAAAACCAAAGGTCGAGGGCGGATGGCTCGCAAGATATGCGAAATTCGCAAGCAGCGCCGACACGGGAGCCGTCCTCGGAGACATCCGATGAAGCTCGACGGAAAAGGAAAACAAGAGAAGAACCCTGGAATCCTGCTCGGACTCGGACTCGACTCCGGAGATGGCCACGTCCGCGTGACCAAGGGAGACAATTTCCGCCTCCTCGGCGGCTCCGAGGAGACCCACGACAAGATGACCGAGACCGCCGTCAAGTTCAACGAGAAGATATCGGCGAAAGGCAAGACCATCGCCGACTTGACCAAGGAGGAGTTCGTCGACATAATCTCCGACTCGATAGTGAAATGATGATGATTCAATCCAGCCAAACTTAAAAACCGGAAAAAGAATGAAAGCATCGGAACTGAGAAGCAAATACATCGAGTTCTTCAGGAGCAAGGGCCACGCCGTCATAAAAAGCGCACCCCTGATCCCGGAGAACGATCCCACCGTCCTCTTCACCACCGCAGGAATGCACCCTCTCGTCCCATTCCTCCTCGGCGAACCGCATCCCCTCGGCAGACGCCTCGCCAACTTCCAAAAATGCATCAGGACAGGCGACATAGACGAGGTCGGCGACCCCGTCCACCTCACCTTCTTCGAAATGCTCGGAAACTGGTCCCTCGGTGATTACTTCAAGAAGGAAGCTATAGAGTTCAGCTTCGAATTCCTAACCTCGGAGCAATGGCTCGGACTTCCGCTCGA
>CAZGJP010000131.1:0-2960 GCA_964526605.1 uncultured Lentisphaera sp. | reverse complement strand
ACAGGCTCGCCGTCACCGTCTTCGAGGGAGACTCCGACGCGCCATTCGACTCCGAAGCCATGGAATGCTGGCTCCGCCTCGGAATCCCCGGAAACAGGATAGCAAGACGCCCGAAGAAGGACAACTGGTGGGGGCCGGCAGGTGAATGCGGCCCATGCGGCCCCGACACGGAGATGTTTTTCTGGACGGGACAGGGAGAGCCTCCCCATGTCTTCTCTCCGGACGACAAGGCATGGGTCGAGATCTGGAACGACGTCTTCATGCAGTACAACAAGACCAAGGAGGGCCGCTTCCTGCCGCTGCAGCAGAAGAACGTCGACACGGGCATGGGCGTCGAGAGAGTGGCGGCCATCCTGCAGGGAAAATCGAGCTGCTACGACACCGAGCTCTTCGCCCCAATCTTCGAGACCCTCTCCTCCCTCGCCGGAAGACCCGTTCCATCGTCAGCAGACCCATCCCTCGACCGCGCCGCCAGAATAGTCGCCGACCATCTCCGCGCGGCAGTCTTCATCATGGCCGACGGAATCGCCCCGGGCAACGTGGACCAGCCCTATGTCCTCAGACGCCTGATCCGACGGTCCGTGATGCAGGCCAGGAAGCTGGGAATATCCGGAACCTTCTGCGCGAAAATCGCGGATGCGGTCGTGGAGAACTACTCCGGCGTCTACCCCGAACTCTCCGCCAAGTCCGCAAATATCCGCGAGGAGATGGACCGGGAGGAGGAGCAGTTCCACAAAACCCTCGACAATGGCGCAAGGGAATTCGAGAAGTTCATATCGCGCGTCCCTGCACATGTCGCTAAAAAGGTGATCAGCGGAAGAAACGCATTCTATCTATACGAGACATATGGCTTCCCGGTCGAGCTCACCGTCGAGATGGCCGCTGAAAAGGGATTCTCCGTCGACATGGAAGGATACGCCGAGGCATATCGGAAACATCAGGAACTCTCACGCGCCGGCGCAGAGCAGAAGTTCAAGGGCGGGCTCGCCGACAGCTCCGAAATGACGGTCAAACTGCACACCGCCACACACCTGCTCCACAAGGCCCTCAGAACGGTGCTCGGAGAACATGTCGAGCAGAAAGGCTCCAACATCACACCTGAAAGACTCAGATTCGACTTCTCCCATCCGGAGAAAATGACGGACGGCCAGATCATCCAAGTCCAGGCCATCGTCAACGAGGCCATCGCCAAGAACATGCCCGTCTCGATCGAACAGAAAACCGTCCAGGAGGCGCTCGAAGATGGCGCCATCGGCCTCTTCGTCGAGAAATACGGCGAGAAGGTCAAGGTCTATTCCATGGGCGACTTCAGCAAGGAGATCTGCGGCGGCCCACACGTCGAGAACACAGGATCACTAGGCAAATTCCGCATCCTCAAGGAGGAAAGCTCCAGCAGAGGCGTCAGAAGAATAAAGGCCGTCCTCGAATGACGCTCCCTCACGGCTCCCGACTACGCGCGCTAATTCTGTAAACCAGACATGCCGTGGCGCGACTCCTTGACGCACTTGCATTCTCCATCAATCATGCTAGCTTTCACAATAAGAAAACATGCTCGCTAAGTGTAAAAAAAGGAGATCATCATGGGGACGAAGGGAATCCAAATCGTGGACATGGACGTCAAGAAGCTGGTGGCGATCCTCAACAAGGCGTTCTGCGACGAATGGCTCGCATACTACCAGTATTGGATAGGTGCAAAGGTCGTGAAAGGCCCCATGAAGGAGGCCGTCATCGCCGAACTCACCCAGCATGCCGCCGACGAACTCCGGCATGCAGACATGATCTCGGCCAGAATCATCCAGCTCGGTGGCACACCTATCACAAAACCGGAAGACTGGTACAAACACAGCAACTGCGGATACGACGCCCCGGACAACCCCTTCGTAAGGGAAGTCCTCGAACAGAACATAAAAGGCGAACAGTGCGCCATCGAGACATACAGGAAGCTCGTGAAGCTCACCGAAGGCAAGGACCCGGTCACATACAACATCGTCCTGCAGATTCTCCAGGACGAGGTCGAGCATGAAGAAGACCTCCAGGCTGAAATGGAAGACCTCGACGTGATGCTCAAGATTGGCGGAAGGAGATAGGAAGGGACATGATGCAGGATGCAGGCTTTTTTGATGCGTGATCCGACCCCGCTCCCTCGGCCCCGAGCTCTTCACTCGTCAGAAAGACGGGGAGATTCCGGCGGAACGGGTAAAATATCCCGCAAGACGTATCCTGCATCTCGCATCCCGTATCCTGCATCAAAGACATGAACTATTTTGACGACGAATACTATATGCGCAAGGCGCTCTCCCTTGCCGAGTCCGCCGCAGATGCCGGAGAGGTCCCGGTCGGAGCTGTAGCCGTCAAGGACGGAATCATCATCGCCAAGGCATGGAACCAAAGCGAAATGCTTAAGGACGCCACCGCCCACGCCGAGATTTTGGCCATCACCCAGGCCGAGATCGCACTCGGCGACTGGCGCCTCGACGGAGTGACCATCTACGTCACCAAGGAGCCTTGCGCAATGTGCGCCGGCGCCATGGTCAACTCCAGGATTTCGCGCCTCGTCTTCGGAATGAAGGACCCGAAATGCGGTTGCGCAGGATCGGTCCTGCACATCCCGGACATGCCCGGCTTCCTCCACCGCTTCGAGGTGCTCGGCGGACTGCTCGCGAACGAATCCGAGAAGCTGATGAAGGATTTCTTCAGGAACGTCAGAAAGTCCAAGGCCCGGAAAAACAAATCCAACTTGAGCCAAATGCCGGTCCACCCCGATCCCCTGGGCAAAAAAGCGGTCCGCCGGACGCCGACCATTGGACATCTGGCCTTGCTCCTGCTGCCAATCCTCCTCTGCTCCTGCTCCTCCATATTCACGTCGCGGAGCATCAAGGAGCCGATGATGACCGCCTATCTCGCCGGAAACATGCAGGAGGCGGAGAGAATAGCCGACGTCTACGCCAAGTCCCGCGAAG
>CAZGJP010000130.1:0-7395 GCA_964526605.1 uncultured Lentisphaera sp. | reverse complement strand
GGCAGGACAAGATGCGCCCATCGATTCTGGCCGACTCGAAGGCCGACATCCTCGTATACGGAATGGCGGAAAAATCTATCATCGAGGTGGCGACGCGCATCTCCGAAGGAAAGGATCTCTCGGGAATCCGCGGCACGGCGCGGCTCGCCGGGGAGAAGGAGTCCAAGCTCCTCGACAGATCCAAATACAGGATGCTTCCGTCCTACGAGGAGATCATCTCTGCGCCGGACAAACTGCTCGAGTCGTTTCAAATCGCGGAGGATGAGGCCAATCCTTTCAACGCCAGGCCGCTTCTCCAGAGGCATGCCGGAAGATGCCTGATAGTCGAAGCGCCGCGGGAGCCATTGACCCGGGAGGAACTTGACGCGATATACACATTCCCCTTCGCCTACGCGCAACATCCCAGATACAAGGGAGCGATTCCGGCATTCGAGATGATAAAGAACTCGACGACCTCTCTGCGCGGATGTCCGGGAGGCTGCTCCTTCTGCACCCTCGCCCTGCACCAGGGCAGATTCGTGCAATCAAGAAGCGCGGAATCGATAGTCCGCGAAATCCGCAGACTTGCATCGAAACCTCATTTCAAAGGCACCATATCCGACATTGGAGGCCCCACGGCGAACTGCTACGGATCGACACAGGCGCTCTCCGACAAATGCAGGGCATGCCGCAGGCCTTCATGCCTCTTCCTCGCAATCTGTCCCGAATTCCACATAGACGATGCGAAATTCGCGGAACTCCTGGAGAAGGCATCCTCGCAGGAGAAGGTAAGACATGTCTTCGTCGGCTCTGGCATCAGGACCGACATCGCCCTGCGACAGCCCAATACGACACGCGCCATCATATCGGGACATGTCTCCGGACAGCTCAAGATCGCCCCGGAACACCTCGACGACGATGTCCTGAAACTCATGCGCAAGAACAAGGCGAAGGACTTCTTCGATTTCACACGGATATTCAAGGAGGAGAGCGCCAGAGCAGGGAAAAAACAGTATCTCGTCCCATATTTCATCTCCAACTTCCCTGGATCCGGAGAAAGGGAGTTCCGCAAGGTGGACGAGTTCCTGCAAAATTCGCAGTGGCGCCTGCAGCAGGTCCAGGACTTCATACCACTGCCCATGACAATAGCTTCTGCGATCTACCTCTGCGGGAGAACGGTGGACGGAAGGAAAATCCATGTGAATCGCGGTTTGAAGGAAAGAAGGGAGCAGCTCGCGAAACTGAAGGGAGGAGAGCGTAGAACATGAAAGATGAAAGACCGGAAGGAGGACAAAAGACTAGAAAGCTGATTGCGAAAAAACAGTTTTTCGCCCAGCATAAACTCGCCAGATATTTTCAAAAGCGAAAAAGCGAAGGGGATGCCGGGCAGGACAAATCCATCTCTCAAAAGAGCTCCGCCGATCGTGCTCTTCGAAGAGCAAGACGCATCCATTTCCTGACATCCATTGGAGAAAACCTTCCCGTGCTTTGCACTGCAGCAGGACTGGCCTTTCTGCTGATCATCGCATTCGGATTCCTCCCGACGGGATGGAACATCATCCCCCTCGTCATGATCGGACTGCTCGGGATATGGGCAAAGAAGAATATCTCGTTTCCACGTGCGGATGAGGCTATTCCAACGGATGAAGCGGCCCGCGGACAGCACGAGGAAAAAATCAACCAGGACGATCCACCTCCATCCGAACCGGCTGCCGTCCACGGTGCCGACACGCCCCCTTCCCTCGCATGGAGGCTGCACCGCGCCCTCGCACCGGTAGCCGCCGGCATCGTGATAGACCTTGTTGACCTCTCGACCTTCGGACAAATGGGACTGATCCTGGGATTCCCGCTCGGATCCGCCGCAGGCGCATGGATGGGCTTCGCCCTCGGATTGAAAAGAAAATTCATCGTCATCCTGGCCTTCGCATCGGGGATCTACTGCATGATCCCAGGCACTGAATTCATCCCTATCGCCACCATAGTAGGCGCCTGCTTCAGATTCTGGGAATCCACCACGGAGAAAAACAAGCAATAGCCGTGTGCGGCCCTTCAATCCCGGAGGGAATCGAATGCCGTTCTGGCGTTCCGTATGAAAAGGATCAGCTTGTCCATGTCCTTCACTCCGGGCGATTTCTCCACGCCGCTGCTTACATCCACTCCGTCCGGACGGACCGCCTCGACTGCGTTCGCAACGTTGGCCGGGGTCAATCCGCCAGCCAGGATGAAGGGGCGCCTCAAGAGCTCCTTCAACTCGAGGGCCGCCTTCCAGTCCGAGAGACGGCCGGTGCCACCAACGGACTTCGGGTCGAAGGAGTCGTAATGTATCGCGGCTACGCAGTCCAGCCCTTCCGATGGCGGAGGCATGTGCGAGTTGAATGAAATCCACAGGTCGTGGGCCGGAAAGGAATCGTGGATGGTCTGGAAGTCTATCGGCGAACAGTCGCGGGAGTGTATCTGCAAGGTGTCAAGTCCGCAGTCCGCGTATTCGCGCAGGCATTCGAAGTTCGGAGATACGAAGACCCCGACGCATCTGGACAACGGGTACGCCGCCATGCAGCGCGAGACGATGGAGGAGACTTTTCCGGGGGAAACGAACCTGGGACTACCCGGATGGGAGATGAAGCCGAGTGCGTCCGCCCCCTCCCCCAGACAGCGCAAGGCGTCCTCGGGCTCGGTTACGCCGCAGATTTTTATGATTCCAGCCAAGATCCGCCTCCAGTCAAAAAACTACGATTGGGATGTTGTAAAATATAGGCTCTGGGCGATATTACCATACGGAAAAACAAAAACACATGCCATAGCCCGGCCATAAATGCCTAGCGACAAAACCACTCTATTCGTCCTCCTGCTCGGCGCAGTCGTGCTGGGCGCCTACGCCTTCGCCCTGAGACGCCGGGTGATGTCCATCAAGCGCGCATTCAACGACCAGATGCACAAGAACAAGGAGATCGAGAACTTCCTCTCCATCTTCTCCAACAGCATCAAGACCGTGGATGAGATAGAGAACTCCCTCAACCTCACCGCCAGATATGTCTCCGACCTCGTCGGCGTCAGCTCCCTCTGCATATTCACGCTCGAGGAGGACAACCACCTCAAGGCGGCTGGAATATCCGGAGCCTTCCCCCCCCTCCAGAAATCCACCGGATACGTGCTCACAAAGCCCAAGTACATTCTCGAATCCCTCAGAAGGGAGAAGATAAAGGTCGGCGAGGGGATAATCGGAGAAATCGCCCTGACCAAGGAGCCACTCTACATCCCGGACGCACAGAAGGACCAGCGGATAAGGGAGCTGGACACCGCGATAAAGATCGAGGGGATAGTCGCCGCCCCAATGCTCAAGGATGGAAAGGTGACCGGCGTCATCTGCGGAGTTAACAACAGGAGGGATGGCATCCAGATTTCCCCGGAGCAGTTCGCCACTCTGAAATTCATCGCCTCGCAGGTGGTCCTGGCCCAGGACATAGTCCGCATATACTCCGACCTCAGCAGACAGCAGAGGATCAAGCAGGAGATAGACTTCGCAAAGCAGATACAGAACTCGCTCCTGCCACACGAGTTCCCAGAGAACGAATCCTTCTCGACACACGCGTTCACCAAGCCGGCGAAGGAAGTCAGCGGGGACTTCTACGACTTCGTGTCCATAGACCAGCACAGAACCCTGATCGTCGTCGGCGACGCATGCGGGAAGGGCATCCCCGCCTGCATGCTCATGGCCATGGCGAGGAGCTTCATAAGAGCCTCGGCGGAGCGCTTCGCGAACCTCAACGATCTGCTCAAGGAGCTTAGCAGAAATCTCTACAGGGACATCGCCGACGAGAGGTTTGTCACTCTCGCATGCTGTCTGGTCGACACCCGGGAGCGCACTGTCGAACTGGCACGAGCCGGACACACGGAGTTCTTCGTCCATGTCCCGGCGCACAAGCTCCGGAAGATATGTCCGGAGGGAAGCGCCTTGGGCATATTCCCGCCAGACATAGCGGGCGAATTCGACTCCATCCAGTTCTTCTTCCAGGGAGAGATGAACATCCTCCTCTTCACCGATGGCATAACCGAGGCGCTCGACGCCTCGGAGCAGGAATATGGGATAGAGAGGCTTTCGCGCACATTCACGTCTTCCTGCGAATCCATTATGGCCCCGACTCTGACAATCGAGTCCATAAGAAGATCGGTGGATGCCTTCACCGGAAGCACCCCCCAGAGCGACGACCAGACTCTGGTCTCCATAAAATTCAAGTGAAAAGCGAATCAGGTCGGGAGCCCGGCGGCATGACTATCAGCAGCCCGAAGAACGAGAAGGTGAAACGCCTCGTCCGTCTCAGGGACCGCAAGGCGAGAGAGGAGGAGAAGACCGCCGTCATAGAGGGCTACAGGGCCCTGTCCCGCGCCATCGGGGCCGGCGTCGGGATCATCGAGGTATACTTCTGTCCCGCCCTCTTCCTAGGAGAGAACGAGGACAAGCTCGTCGACGCCGCGAGACGGCAGGGCGCCACTATCTTCGAGACCACCCCGGAGGTCTTCGCGAAATTCGCATATCGTGACAGGCCCGAAGGACTTCTCGCCACCATCCCGGTCAAGGAGCACCCCATCGAAAAAATCCCCGTCCGCAGCGACGGCAGCTATCTCGTCGTCGAATCCATCGAGAAACCTGGCAACCTCGGTTCGATGCTCCGAAGCGCCGATGCGACCGCCACCGACGGGGTCGTCGTATGTGAAAGACGCACCGACATCTACAACCCTAATGTCATCACTGCGAGCACGGGCGCCATCTTCAGCGTTCCCATCGCGGAGGACTGCCGTGAGAACGTCTTCTCATGGCTGAGGCGCAACAATATCAGAATCGTGGCCGCTTCCCCCCATGCGGAGAAGATCTACAGCGACGAGGACATGCGCGGCGCGGTCGCCATAGTCGTAGGCTCGGAACAGTGCGGACTCGACCACTTCTGGGACACTCATTCGGACTCGCTAGTCAGCATCCCGATGCTGGGCATGGCCGACTCCCTCAACGTCGCCGTATCGGCCACACTTCTAATGTACGAGGCGGCCAGACAGAAGAAATGGAGAAAATCGAGACAATCAAAAAAGGAGATAGCATGAACTCAGCCAAAGCCGCGCTTTCGCTCGCCGCGATAATCGCCCTGTCGTCCGCCCTCCATGCGGAAAAGCTGACGCAGCTCCAGAAGAACGCCTATGAGAAGGACATGAAATACCAGGACATCGCGGGCGATCCAGATGGCTACATCGACAAGAAAATCATGGTCAGGATATCCTTCATCGAAACGGCCAGAAATCAGATCAAGACATATAAGGACATCCTGCCGGACAGCTACGACCTCATAAAGTTCGAGGGTGCCTCCGACGATCTTCCAGTCGTCTTTTCCAACAAGGACGAATATCTAAAGGATCTGCTGGGCACTTTGGAGAAGAACGCCATAATATCGCTCTACTGCGACGTGAGCTACAAGACCAACAAGGAGAAGGAGAAGAAGGGAACGAACGTGGACAAGAGGTATTTCATGAAGGTTGTTGACGTGGAACTGCCCGGAGAAACCGCCCCAGAGGGCGCCGACGCGCCAGCATCCGACTTCGAATTCGTCAAGCCCATACGCATAGACATACAATACAGGGAGATGGTCGACAAGAAGCTGAAGACATACCTGCACTTCTCCGAGATCGGGCAGAAGCTCCCACCCATGGTATCGAAGTTCTCGCAGAAGAGCGAGAAGGATTTCTTCTGCCTGCTGCCCAAGGAGAAGATGTCCCTCCCCATCGTCGCGTCAAGAAAGGATGAGAATATAATATCAGGACTCGAAAATCTGACGCAGGGCGAGCTCATCGTGGTCTTCGCCGTCCTCCGGAAGGCGGAGAACCCTGCGACAAGCGCCGACGAGCCAAGCTACTTCCTGGAACTGCTCAAGGTCGAGAAGGAATGAGATCGGGATTCAATACGAGAACCACTCGTAGTATCTGGTCCCGGGATTCGCAAACTGGTTCGATATTCGGCATGTCAGATGCAGTTTCCTCCCAGCCCTGTCCTTCCGCGGCGAACTGTCCACCTCGATGCTGTAGAACCCGGACTCGTTGAAGGAGAACTTGCTCCTGAGCTGCGTGAAGACCCCGACGTCGAGAGACAAAGAGATGTCGCTCCCGTTCTCGAACCACAAGTCCCTCGCCTGAACAACCATCTCCGCATCCTCCTGGCTCATCCCGCAGGAGGCCATTATCGTCTCCTTGCTCGCCCCAAAGAAGTTGTTCTGCGAGCCCACCCGCGGCAGATTCCTCGGCGGAACAACCCTTATGGAGGAGAGCCTGCCCCCAGCATCCGCCTGGAAGAACTCCAGCGCCCCGGGAATAAGGAGAATCTCCTCCTTGAACTCCAGTGGCCTGTTCCTCGGCAGCGGCCCCAGCCCGGACTCCGCATAGCCGTCCGCCTCCATCCCCTTCAGCCTGACCAGATCATTCGAGTCGCCGTAGTCCTCGAACTTGTCAAGAAACGCCTCGTAGCGCTCCAACGTATCGCCCTCGTATAAGCTCTTTAACGTCGACAGGTTGGCCAAGGCGCCCGGCCCGGAAACATCCACGCCAGAGGCCATGTCGCCTATCCTGTAGCGGACGGGCACTCCGTGATAGTCCATCTCCCTATATTTCCCGTCGGCCATGTATCGAGTCTCCGCAACGTCATCCTCGGCGACGGACATCCCAAGCGTCCTCTGCGGATGCATCCTCCTGTCGAAGGCGATCAGCCACTGTATCCTCGACGATGCCCCCTCCGCAACGTAGGCGCTGTAGGTCTTGCCGGCCAGGGCCGCAGTCATGTGCCTGGACTTCCGGGAAAGGGCCACGGAGGACGCCGCAAGCACCGACGCGAGCGCGATCAGCGCCACGACCACGACGAGCGCCGATCCCGATTCTCGGACCGCATCGCGCCCCGCTACGGAGCTCGATCCATCTGCTTTGCCTCCGAGCCAATCTGCTCTCCAGTCCAACATCCTGATCACCTGTTTCTACGCAACCCCCATGTCTCCCTCAAACCAGCTCCCGCCAGACGCCTGAGCCACAGCTCGGAGAATCCGTCCTCGAACTCCAGCCGCATCTGGATCGCGAGCGGAATATTCAAGGAATCCTCCTCGTTCCAGTCGTCGGACCATACTATCTCCTCGCCGTCCTTGTCAGCGTATAGGAACGAGAGAGAACGAACTCCACCACATATCTCCTCCCTGGTGAAACCCTTGGAATCATTCTCCCACCAAAGCACAGGCGTCTTCCGGTAGTGCGCGACAAGCACCCCGTTCTCCAGACGAAGCCTGAGGAAGTTCAGTCCTCCGTCCTCCGGATTGTTTATCCTGTGCACGTAGCTGACGAGAAGCTCGCCGGAGTCCCCCACGAAGATGAAGCGGTCCTTGTTGTCGTCATCCTTCC
>CAZGJP010000129.1:0-7405 GCA_964526605.1 uncultured Lentisphaera sp. | reverse complement strand
CTATGACCTTGCCCGTCTGGGTCTCTATCCTGCCACCGTTGTTGATCCACGGCCCAGGCGTGTGTCCCTGTTTCATGGCGAATACCTCCGTTCTTTCCCTATACAGTGTCAGGTGCGGGAGTTTTTTGGAAGGAAAAACAAGGAGAGGGCAGGGCTGCACCGTGTCGGGCGCGGAGTCTGTGAGGGCGGTTCTAAGGAGAGGGGAGCTTGTGTCAATCCGTGTCAGTATTTCTTTTCCAGACAATCACGGTTCCATTTCTGATATGATTCTGTTTCTGACTTTTTCGAGCCATTGGTCCACGAGCATGATGCTTGTTTCCTTGCTGAAAGCGAATTCCTCGCTTGTTCTTTCCGGGTCGGCCATTTCGTTTATGTCGCCCGGGAGTCCTTCGTAGAAATTTCTTGTTTCATCAATGACGGTTGTGAGGAGACCGGCCATGTTGATGCCCCTCCAGTCGTTGTATCCTGCCGCGAACGGCGTGAAAATTTTGAGGTTCCATGCCTCCCCGCCGAATGAAAGCGGGAATTGTCTTTTTCCGGAAGGTTCAAGGCTCATGGGTGTCTCCCTATCGCCCATCATCAGCCACCCGGCGAAGCCTGGGTTGGCTGAATGAATTTTGTTCGAGCTTCATTCTGCGTATCCCGGTATGATGCCGGTCTTGATTAGCTTGGTTTCTGGTGGAGAACTGGTCTTGTCCGTGATTTGTACGTAACAGAATACAGATGACTGAGCTTTGTCATACAGCCCGACCCAATGTAGCATCTGTTGGTCGGTCATGGGTACTCCTTTTGCCGCAAATCGCTGATCGTCGAAAAACCAGACCGCATTGTTCGGTTTCTTCTGTTTGACCTGATGAAGAATCTGTGCAATGTAGTTCTTGTCCTTCAGTCCGTCGGGGGATATCCAGACTGTCGTGATCATACCAAATTCCGCGACCTTGCCCCATTCGAGTTTTTTTTGTTCCACCTTCGCGGCTGGAGTGGTCACCTTCTCGATAGTATACGTTGCTCCCGGCAACACAACCTTCGTTCCAGGTTGATCAGAGAAGGGGCCATACGACTTCCCCGTCTTTTCGTCCTTCAAGGTGAATTCGCCTGCAAAAGCAGGCGTTGCGATCAGGCATGCAAGCAGTAAGCATCTTGTCATCGTTTTCTCCTTTTTTTGTACTCGAACCATCCTATTATTATTTTTTTTGTCGCGTTGTTCCAGTCGTAGTATTGCACCACTGTCCTCATATTCCCTACTCCTCCCTCATCGCATAGTGTTTCCCCTCCAAGAGCATCTTGACTATCTTTGCCACCCTTCCCTGTATTCCTGGGGATTTACTCTCCCTCGATCCGGCCACATTTAAGACTGGGGCGGGAGGCACCTGCAGATATTCCACCCCAGGGCAGATTATTCCTCCCCGCTTATTGGAGAGAAAATTATGGAGATGCGAGAAGGCACTGTGGTCGTCCGAGTGGGAGAGGTCTATGCAGAGGCAAGGTTTCTTATGCTTCTCGCAGAATCCAACGGTTCTTTTTGACCCTCCCGTGGGCGGCCCGTATGTGAATATGACGGTACAGTCAGAGTCTATGATGTTTTGTTCGGTTCTTTTGAGATAGTCGGCCGACTTCATCTCCTGGAGCTGGTATTTCTCCGGGATCCCTCCATCCTCAGCCTTCCTGCCTTTCGGACACCATCCGCCGTGCGGGATTCCTGCCTCGATCGCCGCATCGAGTCCGCCCCGATCGGCGCCGGTCTGGCCTCCGGAGATGATTTTGGAGGGGAAGAAAAAGTTTAAGGCTTTGGTCATAACAGCTTTCTCCTTTTTACAGTATAACAAAACACAGCTATACTGGAGAGAAGGCTAATATGTCCAAACATGAAAATCGGCCTTACCTTTTCTTGGTTTTTATATACCCATTCTCGCACGCCACCATGCCATGAGCAAGTACCGCTTCCTGTAGACGTGCTATACCATCCATCCATAGCTACAGCCCCAATCCTGGGTCCTCTAAATATAAAGCCCGAGACGTAAATACACAAAGACAAACACAACAGAAAAAAGGACAATCTCATTTTTTAGCAGAGGTTTATATTATCGCTTAGGGGGCTATTGTCTGCATCTGCCCCCTTTTTACTTGTCTCGTGTTGCGTCTAAAGCCCCTGACAAGCATGGCATGACGGGAGCATGATCGCCTTTTAACAATCCCGTGTCTGCACGGCTGAAAAGAGCCTGGAGGATTATCTCGCGGTGTGAGGACGATTCTACAGCCTTGTTTTCCAATAGTGCGAGGAAAACATGTGTTAGCTGCTTTCGCTCTTCCGCATCTCTGGAGAGATGGTATGAGCTTATGGCAAATTTCGCCAGCAGATGAATTATATACAAGCCAATGGATGTAATGGTAAGCAGGATCAAGGAACCCTTCACTGAGGCAAGAGACCATGTTACACTGTTAAGGATGGTGAAGGGACAGTCGTATAGTATTATTGCCAGCAATAATATAAAAAAGAACGTGACAATACAGGCGGCCACCGATGTCAGGCGTCCTGTTTTTAAGTGTTTTTTCGATAGTTCATCCCAATATTGTACAGGCGCATCCAAGGTAATTTTTTCTCTGAACACCTTTTCGGTATCCGCAAATTTTGCCTCCCATTCTTTCATCTTGCTTGAGAATTCTTCTCTCAGTTCATTTTGGAGCTTTGCAAAGCCGTCTTTGGTTTCTCCGTGTAACTGATCCCTCGTCTTGACATCATCCTGCATTGCTTTTTTGTTGTCTTCTGCATGTTTCGAGCAATCATTGAATAGGACATTGAACCTGGATTGTATTTCAGCAAGAGAGGTTTCTTGTCCCTTGACGAACCCCTTGATGTTTTCCTGCATAGAAGAAAAATAATAAGCATCTAGCATCCCCATGAAGAAGTCTTTTAGTATTCTTCTCGGTCCATTTACTGGGTGGTGGGGAATAGATAGCTCTTTGAGGACAAGAAACTCCTTTGCCCCATCATATAGATGCGGCCTGTTTTTTTTGATGTCTGCGAGATATGATGCGGCGGCAGTTGAGGAGTAAATGCAATAATCGTTTGAAGACGTTGCGCTGCTTCTTGCGTTGCTTAAGATCGACAGGACGCTGGATATGACATTTTGATGAAAATGGGATTGTGGTTTGAGTTGATCTTCGAGTGTTCGCTTCGAACTCCTGAATCTTTCGCACACAGCCTCATCTTTCCCCGACCAGAACTTGATTTCTCCATCTAAGAATTTAATGAGGTCTTCAATCGAATCGAACTTCCTCTTGTGGGGCTCTGGCCACAGGGTTAGCTCACATTTTAGGGATTTGAAGTGTTCGTTTATTGCTGACGCAGAGGTCGTTGTCATATCCCCAGTTCCTCCACCACGTGTGTTTCGGAGAGGTCTATCTTCTTCCTTTTCGCGCTCTTGTATGTGTCTTGCTGGAGGGCTGGCATATCTGGTCCTTTTCCTGCGAGGAGATCTTCGACAGTGAGGATCTGAATTTTCCTTACCTTGTATCCCAGGTCGAGCATCTTCTTTGAGTATCCAGCATCGTTCGCCTTCTGGAGCATTGCCTTGGTGGGGGGAAGGAGGGTTGCGTATATTCCGATGTCGGCCAGGTTCTTGTCGACGGCGTCTTCGAGGTAGCTTATGTCCTTCGGGGAGACTCCTCCGCCCTTTACTTCGATGACGGCTTTGAGCGAGAGCTTGTCTGTGATTCTGTATAGGGCGTGTCCGTCCATTCCTCCATCGGCGGACTTCTTCGGATTGCTTGCTCCCCCTATGAGATATTCTATGACCCAGTCTTGAAATTCTCTCTTATCGTCTTCCGCGAGTCGCTTTGCCGATTCGATTGTGGTTGGGAATCCTTCTACCTTGAAGGTCTTTGTTATGTCCGCCTTGTATCTGTCAATGAGCCTCTTCTTGATAAGCGATACGGCCGTCTGGGCTATGTCTATTCCTATCCACCTGCGATTCAGTGCTTGAGCTGCATCTATTGCGGTTCCGCATCCGCAGAACGGATCGAGGACTATGTCACCCTCGTTAGAGCTGGCCTTGATGATGCGTTCGAGGAGGACCATGGGCTTTTGAGTGGGATAACCAAGACGCTCTTTGGATGCTTGGTTGATAATATCTATTTCCCAATAATCTTCGTATGGTATACCTACTTTTTCATCGAGGTAGTCTCTTACGACTAATTCGGGATTCGATATTTCCCATTTCGGGTCTACGTCTTTTGCTGATTGAATTGGGCTTCCTTTTATTCCCCTACCACAAAGACGATATTTTCTCCCATCTTTATCTATGTGCTTAAACTTTTCAACCGTACTATCAGAGAGCCACCTCGTAACAGCCTGCCAATTAAAGGTCCACTGGTCGCTTTTTGAATAAAACAAAATCACATCATGTTTTCGTCCGAAGTGCTTTTTGGAAAAGTGTCTTGTTTTATAACACCACGCAATTTCATTTCTAAAACATCCTTTCCCGAATATCAAATCAATTGCAATCTTGAGGTAGTGGCTCATGGTCGGATCGCAATGTAGGTATATGCTTCCTGTGGGCTTGAGGACGCGGTGCATCTCCATCAGTCTTATGGCCATTGTGGCCATGTATCCTGCGGAGGAGCTGTCTATGTTGAGGGAGAAGATTGTTTCGATGAACTTGTGTAGCTGGCTGTTTCTTTCTCCTATTTCGTGGAGCGTGTCATGGATTGTGAGGTTGCTCCAGGTGTACTCGTAGACTTGCTTCTGATCCATGGACTCTTCTTTCAATTCCTTGAATATTACATTGTAGTTTCTCTTGGAGTTGAATGGCGGGTCGAGATAGATCAGGTCTATGGACTCGTCCGGGATGCAGTCGCGCATGATCTGGAGATTGTCTCCGTAGTATAGATGGTTCATATTTTCACCCCCTCTTCTTCTGGTCCTTCGTCTGCAATTTTATCGAACTGGTCCTGAGTGAGGTGCTGCCATTTTGGGTAAAGGAGTTTATCGTTCAATGTGACGAGGGAGTATTTACATTCTGACTTGGGATAGTGTTCGATCCAGGTGATAGATTTTGGATCGGTGCCTTCGAGCCATGTGTCGCAGAGTTTTCTGGCGATTTTCTCGATGCCGTTGGTGACTGATGTTCCGGGGTTTTCGTCGGCCTCGGTCAGGACGACGACGGTCTTGTCCTCATTCTTGATGATTTCGACTCCGCAGATTGAGTCTCGTCCGCCGAGCCCTTCAAAGAAAAGTATTCTCATTGTTTTCTCCTTTTCTCTCTACAGTGTCTCGTGCGGAATATTTTTTTATCATTAAACGACGCGTCCAATCTCTCATCTCCCTCGCTAACGCGAGATGCGGCACGACATCCTCAGGTTCACTGACTGGCTATACGCCTCTCATCCTCCACGCATACGCGAATTGCAACTTCGCCATTTGGATTAGGTTGAACGTAGGCTGCACCTCTCATCTCCCACGCATACGCGAATTGCAACTCTATTGCTGCAACTTCTTCAAAGGCAAGGCGAGCCGGGTTGTTTTCCGCGAACCTCCTTTTTTTGGGAGGCGGCGTATCCACCGGCTGATTTGTCCTTGTCGCAGCACGTTTGTTTTCAAGGAGCTGAGGATATTGCGAACCTTCCCTTATGGGAGTGTTCGCATCCCGTTCGCAACTCGCGTAAGCGAGGAAGTCGGCGCAACGATTCGTATGCCATATCAGATGGCTCCGCTTTTGCGCCCCCGGCGGTGAGACCCGCCGTCAGAACCGCTTTCACTGGCATCGCAATCTTCATAGCCTCCGGCGGTCCGGCAAAAAAAAACATTACACGATAGCCCTGTTCGGGGATTATTCAACCTTGTCTGTTTCTTTTATTTCCTCGGCCTCATAAATCTTATTTGCGAATAATTCATCCGAACTAAAATAACATTCGCACTTGGGACACTTGTAGTTGGAGCGTTTGCGTTTTTCGAGCCCCTCCTCGTTTCCGCAGTCCGGACATGCGACTTTCTTCGGCCATTTCATAACATTTTCTACGACGATGATTCCGTTCTGTTTCGCCTTGTCCATGATTTTGGGGATCAGAGATGATGCGGGGACGGCGCATTTGCCCTCCTGGTTGACGACAAGGGTCCCGCATTTTTCCTTGAGGCAGAAGTTTATGAGCTGCCTGGCGAGCTGGTGGCAGATCGCCCCCGTCCATTTTTTCTCCCTGTCGGTTAATTCCCAATGGACCGAGCGGGTCTTGAGACCTTGTCGTTTCATGTCCCTGAATCTTCGCTGCCTGAATCCGGCCTTTGCGGCGAAAATGTCGTCAGAGTTTCCTATAAATTTTCTTGACTTGTTCTGTCCGAGGACGCATGTGATCGGGATTTCGCTTGTCAGGACGGCCACGCATTTTCTTTCTTTCTCCGGTGCGGTCACTGTCTTGGGCGGCTCGTATGCAAGGAGAAAATACATGAATCGGTCTTTTTCGATAAGGAGGCTGTCTTTGAGTTTATATTTGCCTTCCATGAGGTTTTGAACTATGGAGTATGAGCCCTTGTCCTTGTAGGAGAAGCGAGAGACGAAGCTGATGGAGCCCGCCTCTGTGAGCTTATTGAATCCGGGCGGGATTATTTCGAACTGTTTCTCTTTCTGGAGGATTCTTGTTCCAGTGGAGATTATCGGCATAACCGGGTTGCGTATTGACGGGATCGAGTTTTTTTTCCGTGCGGTTTTGTACATTGGCCTGACGTAGTTTCGCAGGAGAGACGCCATGCTTTGGCTTGAGAGGAGTTTTCTTCCCTCCTTGACCTTTCGGTAGACAAAGGTGTCTATGGCTGTCGGCTTCCCGTCCTCGCCCAGGTCGGTTGAGAACACTTCCGAGTCGAGCCCTGCGAGTATTTTTATTCCTTTGTTTCCGAGAGCCTGCGCTTCTTTCAGCATGGCGCGGACTATCTTGTATTTTTCGTCCCTGGTTTTCTTGTCCTCGTCCTCTATGGCGACGGGGACTTTCACCATCTTGATCTGCATTGACCTCTCCTGATTTATCTTATCGGCACGATTTTAGGTGCTGCTATTTCTTCTGGTATCTTTCCTGTTCCGTTGCATGTGGGGCATATCGCGTTCTTTGTCGGCTTTGCTCCCTTGCATCTGGGACATTGTATGTAATTTCCGGTCTTGATCTTCTCCCCCTGCGAGGAATAGGTGTAGAGCCTGCCCTTTGCCTTTGCCGCGTCGGCCTCCTCCTGGGTGGCGGGTTCCATGGGGTAGACGTAGAGGGTTTCGTTGATCTTCTTGACTATGACGAGCTGGCTCTTGTTGTGGTCCGGCATGGGTTTTCCGAGGACGACGGTCCTTGTTTCGCTCTTCGCCGTCACCTTTGCGTTGCTTCCGTCGGCCGCTTCGACGTCGGCGGTCCCCCAGTATCCGTCGGCGACGAC
>CAZGJP010000128.1:0-7406 GCA_964526605.1 uncultured Lentisphaera sp. | reverse complement strand
CAGTTGTCCTCTACCGTCACAATCAGTCTCCTGTCCGCATCATCCGACAGCATCGCCACGTCGAACGGCTTGATGAAACGGACATTGACCACCCTTGCGGAGATTCCCCTCCGCTCGAGGATTTCCGCCGTCTTCATCGCAGCCAGCGACTCCCTGCCCATGCCCCAGATGGAGACCTCCTTTCCCTCCCGGAGAACCTGCCCACGCCCCCATTCAACTTCAGGGCATTCCGCAAAGTCGCCCGCATCACCCCTCGGATAGCGGATCACGCACGGAACCCTCCTGGCATACGCCGCAACCATCATCCTGCGAAGTTCGCACGCGTCCTTCGGGCATAGTATCGAAAGCCCCGGAATCCCACGGAGAAACGCCAGATCGTATATCCCATGGTGCGTCGGACCATCCTCCACTATCCCGGCCCTGTCGACGCAGATTACCACCGGCAGATTCTGAAGGCACACGTCGTGGTAGATGTAGTCCAGCGACCTTTGCAGAAATGTCGCGTAGATCGCGACGAAGGGGGCCAATCCGCACTTCGCCATGCCGGCCGCGAACACAACGGCATGCTCCTCCGCTATCCCCACGTCGAAAAACCTGTCCGGAAACTCCTCCGCGAATTTCGCAAGCCCAGTCCCGCTCTTCATCGCGGCGCTTATCGCCACGATGTCGCCACCCGCGCGAGCCATCTCGACGACCTGCGAGCCGAAAACCCCGGAGAAGGACTTCTCCGCCCCGCCATTGAGCTTCTCTCCAGTCACCGGATCGAACGGCGGAAGGCCGTGGAACTTCTCAGGCATCTTCTCGGCATGCCCGTATCCCCTCCCCTTCTCGGTCACAAGATGAACCAGCACCGGAGTCTCGAAGCTCTTCACCGCGTTGAACGTGCGTATCATCTCATCCAAATCGTGCCCGTCTATCGGCCCCATGTATCTTATCCCCAGCTCCTCGAAGAAGACACCCGGGACTATCACGCTCTTGACCGCCTCCTCGAGACGGCCTATGCCCTTCACGATTCCGCGGCCGACACCGGGTATCCCCAGTATCGCGCTCCGCGCGAGAGCCTTCAACCTGTTGTATCCCTGGGTCGATATGAGCCTGTTCAGGGATCGCGAGATGGCGCCCACGTTCGAGGAGATGGACATCTTGTTGTCGTTAAGGACTATGATTAGGTTCCTCGTGACGCCAGACACGTTGTTCAGCGCCTCCAGGCTGCTTCCGCATGTGAGCGAGCCGTCCCCGATCACGGCCACGACCTTTTCATCCCCTCCCTTCAGGTCCCTCGACGCGGCGAAGCCTAGCGCAGCGGACAGCGCCGTCCCCGCATGCCCGGCTATGAAGCAGTCATGCTCCGATTCGCTCCCTGACGGAAATCCGGAGCAACCCCCGAATCTGCGCAGAGACTTGAAAAACTCCCTCCTGCCAGTTACTATCTTGTGCGCGTAGGCCTGATGCCCGACATCCCAGACAATCCTGTCGCGCGGGGAGTCGAAGGTCTTGTGAAGAGCAAGCGTCAGCTCCACCGCCCCGAGGCTCGGCGCAAGATGGCCGCCGTTCTCCGACACAACCTCGATTATCAGTCCGCGGATTTCCTCCGCGAGACAGGCAAGCTCCGGAATCGAAAGCCTCCTCACATCCTCCGGCGAGTTGATTTTACCAAGTGTCTTCACGACGCCCCATGTAGCTCATTGATGGAAATGCTCCTGCGAAAATGGCCGAGATCGAAACCGGCCTTGTCCCTGGGAACAAAGCAAAGCGAAACACCCTCCCCGGCGAAAAGATGCATCCCGTTGTCGCTCCAAACCCCGTGGACGTCCCCATGGCGAATCCACAGATACGGCGCGAAACTGTCGCTGGACAGCTCCATGCGGACCGAATCTCCCGCCCCGGACAGCCTCCAGCGTATCTTCGGCCTCCTCAAGGACAGCCGCTTCCAATCGTCGAAGACATGTGAATTCTCCGACGTGAACTTCCCGCAGTCCAGCCTCATCCGCAACACAACCTTGTCCTTCAGATCCGCCGGATCGCCAGCGTCCTCCAGACGGAATACGCCCAGGACCCTGCTCTCAAGCGCGGAGAGCCTGGCCGGAATATTCCTTCCCAGCAATTTCCTCCCGGAGAAATCCTCCAGGCTCAGCCCGAGGCTTCCGCGAATTCCGCTGTCCACATCGCTGGTGCCCCATATCTCGAGCCCCTTCGCGGTCTGCACGCATGAGACAAGCAACGGCGCGAAGAACTTCCTCTCCGCGTAGTGCAGCATCTTCCAGCGCCCCTCGTAGTCCACCGAAGACCATGACGCCGCCGGCCAGATGTCGTTCAACTGCCATATCAACGTCCCCATCGTGTGCGGCTTCATCCTGCGCCAATGCTCGCAGGCCGTCTTGATGCAGAGCGTCTGCAGCACTTGTGAAACATATATTGTATTCTCCCATCCGCATGGCATCCGGAAATGCGCCGAAACATGGTGCATTATCTTCTGGTTGCCATCGCGGCACCTCTGAAAATGCTCGCCAACCGGAGAACAAATGTTCCTGTCCCCCGGAACCGTGTATTTCTCGAACAGCTCGGATGCGGCGAACGACTGAAACCCGAACTCCGAGCTGAAACGCGGCCTGTTGTTGATGTAGTCCGTGTAGGGCTTGCCCCCGTGCCATACCTGCCAGAAGTGCGCGTCCCCACGCGAATGATCCTGGGGATTCCCATAGACGCGAAGCCCGTTCGATGGCGACGAAGGCCAGAACAGCCGGCCGGGATCCTCCGCCGCCACTATCGGCGCCATCGTCATCGTGTAGAGCTGATCGTATTCGGCGAGGGCTCTGCCGGCAAGATGCGCCTTCTCGGGCGAGCCCGTCCGCCACTTTATCGCCTCTTCGCACTCGTTGTTCCCGCACCACAGCGCAATGCCCGCGTGATGCTGCAGCCTCCTCATGTTCTGCCGCAGCTCCGTCCTCACGCTCCCGAGAAAATCCTCGCCGACAGGATACAGACTGCATGCGAACATGAAATCCTGCCACACAAGCAAGCCAAGCTCGTCGCAGAGCTCGTAGAACCTGTCCCTCTCGTAAATACCCCCGCCCCACACGCGGATCATGTTGTTGTGCGCCTGCACCGCCGACTTCAGGAGCCATTGGAGCTTGTCATCGGAAAACCTGCAGTCGAAGCTGTCCCCGGGAATCCAATTGTTGCCCTTCGCAAAAATGGCAACACCGTTCACCCTGAAAAAAAATGTCTCGCCTGCCTCGTCCTTCTCACGGACGACTTTCAGGTCGCGGAATCCTACTTTCTGCCTGATTTCACTTCTCTCCCCGCATGACTCCATCCCGACAACGAGTTCGTGCAGCTTCTGCCCGCCGTATCCATTCGGCCACCAGAGCGCGGGATTCTTTATGTCGAGGTCCAGCCGGACCTTGTTTTCGCCCTTTGAGAGCCTGACATTTTTTTCGACCTGCACGCCGCATATCTCGGCCGCGATTTTCGCTGTGCATTCCAAGTTCGACTCGATGAACACGGATGTTTCGAGCTTCACCACACCCTTGCCGTGCCTCTGCTGGTGAGTGCATGAAATCAGATGCGGGCCATCATGGAATTCGACCCGTATCGGACGCCATATCCCGGGGGTCGGAAAGCAGGGCCCCCAGTCCCACCCGGCCTGGCATTGCGATTTCCGCAGATGCGCCCGCGTCCTCGGATGCCAGGGACGGTGCGCACCACCGGAAAGATCCATGGGATAGAGCTTCGCGCGCCTGTCCATCTCTCCACGGGCAGGACTGAAGCGTATCCTAACTTCATTTCTCCCGGCCTTGAGCAGTCCCCTGACTTCCCAACGCCAAGTTATGTGCATGTTGTCCGTCTTCGCGACGAACTTGCCGTTCACTTGGACAGAGGCGACCGTGTCCAGCCCCTCGCAGACTAGCGTTGCAAAGGATTTTTCAAGCAGCTCCGCCGGAACATCGAAGCTGCGCGAATACTCCCACGCGGAGTCGCCAACCCACTGCTGCTCCATCTCGTTGAGACGGTAGAACGGTTCATCCACCTTGCCAAGCCTTATCAGATCGTTGTGGACGACACCGGGGACCGTCGCATTCAATTTTACGACGGAAGGTCCGGGGCCTTCGAGTTTCACGGCATTCCATGCTCCGCATAGATCAAGGCTTTCAATAGCCATATTTTTTCCCACATGTCCTCCTCGATTTTGTTCTGGGCGACAAGCACAGAAAAATATAAATCATTCCCGGAAATGCAAACGGCAAAGCCGTTAATCCATTTCCCCGAGCAACGCTCGACCATTGAATTTAGCGACATTCAGGAGCAGCTCCTGTTGTCGGTTTGAAAACCGACCTGCTTGGCAGGCTTGCTCTTTTCCTTCAGCCCTTAGCCTTGTTCTTCGCCTTCTGCCTTTCCCACCTCTCCCCTTCTCCCTCTCTCCGATTCTCCCCTTCTGGACCTTTAGCCCTAAGCCCTACGCCTTAAGCCTTTCCCCCGTATCCTGATCTTTTTATCCCGCATCCTGCCGCGCATCCTTTTTTCTTGCAGAACTCCTTTCCAACTCTGACGATGAGCGCGTGGTATTCATTGAAGAGCTGGGCATCAAGGGGCAGGGACTTCGTGAATATCTCCTGAACTTCATCGTATGGCGTCTCGTGCGGAATCCCGAAATGCCTCGATACGATTCTGCGCGTGTATGCATCTATCACAAATATCGGAATGTCAAACGAATATAGCAGAATGCTGTCCGCCGTCTCCCTGCCGACACCATTCACCGAGAGCAGCGAATTTCGCAGGAAGGGAGTTCCCTTGCTCTCTTGGATAGGCCTGTCATTGCGGACATTCTCGGTCCACCACTTTGCGAGATTGCGCAGACGATGGGCCTTCATCCGGAAATATCCCGACGGCCTTATCGCCTCCTCGATCCTGCGAATTTCGCAGTCCAATATTTTCCTCGCCGGGAGGAGTCTTTCTCTTTTGAGATTTGCGATTGCCTTCTCGACATTCCCCCAGTTCGTGTTCTGGGTCAGCAACGCGCCCGCCGCCACCTCCCAGGGGCTGTCCGCCGGCCACCAGTCCTGCGGACCAAAAAGCCGGTAGAGATCGTCGTAGAGATTCTGGATTTCTCTCTTTGTTCTCATCCGAAAATGATCCTGTCGAGAGCAAAGAAGTCCGGAACCGCGAAATTCGCAAATTCACCATAGCGCCTGTTGCCTTCGTTGAGCAGCAGGCATGTGAAGGCTCCTGCGGCTCTTCCACAATGGATGTCGTGGATGTAGTCCCCGACGACAAGCGCCCGGGAAGGATGGACCTTCCACTCCCCAAGCATGTGAAGCACCGCGCCGGGATGCGGCTTGAGAAACGGAAAGGAACGGTCAACCACGATGTCAAACTCGAATCCGGTTTTCGCCGCGAATTCATCGAAGGAAGCCCGCGAATTCCGCGTCAAAAGCCCCTTCCTCAACCCGGCGGAATCCAGTTTGCGCATGAGCTCCGGCACGCCCGGAGTGAGACGCAGATTCCGCATCGCCTCCTTCTCGTGTCGCTCCACTATCTCCCAGGCCCTTCCACGCGCCCCTGCCGGAAGCGAGTTTATCCCATCAATGATGTCCTCATCATGACATCCTATCTCCTCGCGCAGCTTCGCGAAGTCTATCGCCGGAACCGTCAGCGTCCCGTCCATGTCGAATATCACCGCCTCGAACATCGTCGCTCCCGAGTATGGATTCAGTGAAAGGGCGTGCCCCACCAAAATCAACCCGCCCAATATACATCCATGCCGCGGCGCTTCCAGCGGCAAAAGATAGCCCGTGGCATCCGGCATTTTCAAAATCAAAAATCAGGTGTATCGGTATGGAACGATGAAGCCAGAAGGGAAAAAGACAAAAAAACTTGTCGCCGCAATGAGCGGAGGCGTGGACTCCAGCGTCGCCGCCGCAATCATGTTGAAGCAAGGCCACAATGTGGTCGGCGTCACCCTCAAATTCATCGAATGCGACGGAATCTCCGAAAAAAAGAAATCATGTTGCGGCAGCGATGACAGGCGCCAGGTGCTGAGCGTATGCGAGAAGCTCGGCATCCCGCATTACTTCCTCGACATGAGGGAGCTTTTCGAGGAGAAGGTGCTAAAAACATGCTGGGAGGAATATTCCCGCGGAAGGACCCCGAATCCATGCGTCCTCTGCAACAGGCACATCAAGTTCAGGGCCCTGCTCGAATACGCCAGCTCAATCGGGGTTGAAGGCATAGTCACAGGGCATTATGCGAAAATCGCAAAAACCCCGCAAGGGATCGAACTTTCAAGAGGCGCTGACAGCAGGAAGGACCAGTCGTATTTCCTTTCTCTAGTCAGGCCTGAGGACCTCTCACGGACATTCACCCCGCTGGACTCGATGGAGAAAAGCGAAGTCCGCTCAATCGCCAGGGAACTAGGTCTCCCCAACGCGGAAAAAAAAGAAAGCCAGGACGCCTGCGTGGGATTGCTCGGCGAGAATTTTGCGGAAACGCTCAGAATCAAGTTCAGCGGAAAAAGCACGCCGGGAAGCTTCATTGACGAACATGGGCGAAAAATCGGAGAACACGAGGGAATACACAATTTCACCGTCGGACAGCGCCGTGGCTTCGGAAGAGGCTTCGGAAGACCGGTATTCGTAAAAAGTATAAATCCGGATACGGCGGAAGTCTCCCTTGGCGCAAACGAAAAAGAACTCTTCTCCAAGGAACTATCAGTATCGGGAATCAATTGGCTCCTTGAGGATTTCAGAAAAAGGGAATCCTTTGAAGCACTTGTCAAGATAAGATTCCGAAGCCGCCCGGCATAGGCTCTTGTCAGATCGATCGGAGAAAATCGCGCATCAGTCGAGTTCAACGAGCCACAACGAGCCATAACCCCCGGACAGACCGCCGTCCTCTACGACGGCGAAAAAGTCATCGCCGGCGGAACGATTGAATGAAAGCGCGAGCAGTTTCGAAGCCCAGCGGGACCACGCTCGAATGGGCTCAAACCGTTGGTTTAAAGAAGCAACAAAACTTTAACAATGACTGAAAGACATATTGGAATGCAAATCAAACGCATTGGACTTCTAATATGGCCGAACGAAGAAGGCCATGACGGAGCTGATACTAAATTGGTTTTATCGTTGCATAATGATTCTATGTTGATAACAGGGACTTCTGCAGATGGTCAAACTCCTTCTCTTGAATCTCAAACTAATTCAAAGATGTATTCTTTTGATGAGCTAGATAAAAGAGAACAAATATGGCAAACTGATGAATTTTGGACAGATAACAAAACATTACAGCATGAACTTTTTGATGTTAGTAATACTCTTGAATATCAAGACGTTGTTGATTCTTCGATAAAAGAAATTGGCGAGATATTTTCAAATGTTGTGTATGAGATTTTTTGTAAAATTTTCGTGCCC
>CAZGJP010000127.1:0-7460 GCA_964526605.1 uncultured Lentisphaera sp. | reverse complement strand
AATCCTTGAAGGAATCCACCTGCACCCCTATGAGGTCGGGCATGTCCAGCACTTCCCGCAATTTCCCGTAGTTGATTCGCTCTGCCATTGTAACAAAGCCCCTATTTTATGGATTTGGATTGACTCCGGTTCCGCCAAGCGTCTGAAATAGAGCAGGGCGGGCGGCCATCCCTGGTCGCCGCCCGTCCGCTTCTGTGTCCTGGATTTTCCGTCCGGTCACTTAAGCTCGACTGTCGCACCGGCTCCTTCAAGCTGCTTCTTGATCTTGTCCGCTTCCTCCTTGTTCGCCCCTTCCTTGACTGGCTTCGGAAGCGCCTCGACCAGATCCTTCGCGTCCTTCAGCCCGAGACCGGTTATGGCCCTGACTTCCTTGATCACGTTGATCTTGTTCGCCCCGAAAGAGGTCAGTATGACGTTGAACTCGGTCTTCTCCTCGGCCGGAGCTGCCGCGGCCGCACCGGCGGCCGGAGCCGCGGCGACGGAGACCGGAGCCGCAGCCGTCACGCCCAGTCTTTCCTCGAGAGCCTTGACCAGCTTGGAAAGCTCCAGCACCGAGAGCTTTTCGATATAGGAGATGAACTGGTCCATTTCCTTTGACACTTCGACTTTGCTTCCTTCCGACATTGTTTTTCCTCCGAATTTTGTTTTTGTTTTATGCTTCTTGTTTTGTATTCCGTCAAATCAGGCCTTCGGCGCCCCCGCGCCCTCCTTGGCCTCCTTGAAGTTGTTCAGTACGTTCACTATCTGGCTGAGCTTGGCGTAGAGCAGTCCGGCCAGATTCCGCGAAGGAGCCTGCAGCACTCCCAGCAACTGCGCCCTGAGCACGTCCTTGGACGGCAGCTTCGATATCTGCTCCACCTCGGACGCCTTCAGCACCGAACCGTCGAGATAGCCAAACTTGGCGGACAGCTTCCCCTTGCCCTTGGCGAAGTCCGAAAGAACCTTGGCCACAACGCCAACGTCCCCGGTCCCGCTTATCATCGCCGTGTCCTCCTTCAGAACAAGATCGGACAGGGCTTTCATCCCCTGCAGCTCGGCCGCCTTCCTGATCAGCCTGTTCTTGAAGACCTTGCAGCGCGAGCTGTTCTTTGCCAGATCATCCCTTAGCTCGGAGAAGTCCTTCACGCTCATGCCCTTGTAGCTGACGAAAAAGACGTAGTCAGCCCCCGTGAGAGCCTTGCCGATGTCCTCGACCATTTTCTTCTTCTCAGCTCTCATCATGACACCTTGATGGTTGAAATTTCATTGACGTCGAGCCTGAAACCGGGGCTCATGGTCGCGGATATCGTCGCGCTCAGAAGGTATATGCCCTTGAACGCCGACGGCTTCGCCCTGATCAGAGATCCGATGACCGCCCTGCTGTTCTCCAATATGTCGTCCGCGCTGAATGAGAGCTTGCCCACCGGCACATGCACGCACGCACCCTTGTCGAGCTTGAACTCGACCCTCCCGGCCTTCGCCTCCTTCACGGCGACCGATATCTGGTCGGTCACGGTCCCCGTCTTGGGATTGGGCATCAGACCCCTCGGCCCGAGAATCTTGCCAAGAGTCCTCACCTGGTTCATGGCCGATGGCGTGGATATGAGCACGTCGAAGTCCATCCAGCCACCCTTGATCTTCTCTACCATGTCCTCCATCCCCACGAAATCCGCTCCCGCCGCCTTCGCGTCGCCAGCCTTGTCTCCCTCGGCTATGACGGCTACGCGGACCTTCCTGCCAGTCCCCTTCGGCAACGACACTGCGCCCCGGACGGTCTGGTCCGTCTGCTTCGGATCTATCCCCAGCTTGAACGCCAGGTCAACCGTCTCGTCGAACTTCGGCTTAGGAAGCTCCTTGAGCATCTTCACCGCCTCCGAGAGCGGGTATTTCCTCTCCCTGTCCACCTTCTCGAGACGGGCTCTATATAATTTGCTTCTCTTAGGCATCTTTCACCTCGATGCCCATGCTTCGGGCCGTTCCAGCCACCATCCTGATCGCCGCCTCGAGGCTCCTCGCGTTGAGGTCCTTCATCTTCAGCTTTGCTATCTCCTGGGCCTGGGCATTGGTGATCGCGCCCACCTTCTCGCGTCCCGGAGTCTTCGCCCCGCTCGCGAGATTCGCCGCCTTCTTGATGAGAATGGAGGCCGGAGGCGTCTTCGTGATGAAAGTGAACGACCTGTCCTGGTAGACCGTGATGACCACCGGGATTATCATTCCGGACTGCGACTGCGTGGCCGCGTTGAACTTCTTGCAGAACTCCATGATGTTCACGCCGGCCTGCCCGAGCGCCGGACCCACCGGAGGCGCAGGATTCGCGGCCCCGGCTGGAATCTGCAGCCTTATCTGGGATACAACTTTTTTCGCCATTGCACTGCTCCTTCACGAGATCCCGGTGCGAAGCGCAGGCCGCCTCTCCCGCAAGACCTCTGAAACGTTTTATGTCATACCCGAGACGCAGGCGCTATGCCTCGCGCTCGACCTGCCAGTATTCAAGCTCAACAGGCGTGGAACGCCCGAATATGGAGACAAGTATCTTCAGCTTGCCCCTCTCGTTGTCTATCTCCTCGATGCTCCCCTCGAAATTCTCGAAGGCCCCGTCCCGTATCTTCACGTTCTCGCCGATCTAGAAATCTATCTTCGGCAGAACCTTGTCCTCCCCATCCCTTATCTGGCCCATCATGTCCCTCTCCTCCTCCGGAGAGAGCGGAATCGGATTGTTGCCGCTTCCTATGAAGCCTATCACACCCTGCGTGTGCCGGATGAAGTAGAACGCGCCTTCGTCTATGCGCCCCGCCTTCGTCAGATCCATCCGCACCAGAACGTATCCCGGATAGTATTTCCTCGACGACGTCGTCTTCCTGCCCTGCTTCACCTCGGAGATCTTCTCCATCGGCACAAGCACCTCGTAGACCCCGGAACAGTCCCCGGCGGCCATGCGCTTCTCTATGGAGTCCTTCACCTTCTGCTCATGGCCCGAAAGAGTGTGGACCACATACCAGCGGCCAGCCTTTGTCTCTGTCATATGCGCAAAACCTGTTTTTATAATGTCGTTAGCCATTCTATGACGACACTGCTGACCGCGTCCACCGCGGCCACGAAAAACGCCAGCGCGAGCACCGTCACGATCACGAGGATTGTCGACTCGTAGAGCTCCTCCCTCGGGGGCCACGAGCACTTCCTCAGCTCGGCCATCGTGTCGTTCAAGAAGGCTCTCGCCCTGTTCATCCAGTTGTTCATAATCAATATCCCATCATCCAGTTCGCCAGGGCGCCCCGGGCGGCCGCCTTGAATTGGCAGGTGAGACAGGGTTCGAACCTGCGACCTGCGGTTTTGGAGACCGCCGCTCTTCCAGCTGAGCTACTCACCTCCGGCTACTTGACCTCGCGGTGAACCGTGTGCTTGCGGTCGAAACGGCAGAACTTCTTCTTCTCCAGACGGGCGGGAGTCTTGCGCTTGTCCTTTCTCGTCGTGTAATTGCGCCTCTTGCACTCGGTGCAGGCCAGCGTCACTATCTCTCGAGGCATCTTGCTTCCCCTTGCGCTATTTGCTTGCCGGAACGCGGGGGCCGCACCCCCGCGCCCAAATACTGTCTATATCACTCGATTATCTCGGAAACCCTTCCGGATGCGACGGTGCGTCCGCCTTCCCTTATCGCGAACCTCATCGTCTTCTCCATCGCTATGGGCGTGATGAGCTCGACCGTGATCGGGGTGTTGTCCCCGGGCATCACCATCTCCACCCCTTCGGGCAGCGCGATGTTGCCAGTCACGTCCGTGGTCCTGAAGTAGAACTGGGGACGATAGTTCGTGAAGAACGGCGTGTGGCGTCCACCTTCCTCCTTGCTGAGAACATATATCTCCGCCTTGAACTTCTTGTGCGGCGTGATCGAGCCGGGCTTGCAAAGAACCTGCCCCCTCTCCACATCCTCCTTCTTCGTGCCGCGGAGCAGGCAGCCGACGTTGTCCCCGGCTATCCCCTCGCCAAGCTCCTTGCGGAACATCTCGACCCCGGTGACCGTCGTCTTGACGGTGGGCTTGAGACCGACTATCTCTATTTCATCGCCGACCTTGACGCGGCCGCGCTCTATCCTGCCAGTCACCACCGTCCCGCGGCCTTCTATCGAGAACACGTCCTCGACGGAGAGCAGGAAGGGCTGGTCTATCTCGCGGACAGGCTCCGGAACGTTCGCGTCTATCGCATCCATCAGATCCTGTATGCACTTCGCGTCGGCATGGTTCGAATCGGGAGCCTGCATCGCCTTCAATGCGGACCCCTGCACTATCGGCGTCGTGTCGCCGGGGAATCCGTATTTGTTCAGAAGGTCTCTTATCTCCATGTCCACAAGGCCGAGAAGCTCCTTGTCGTCCACAAGATCAACCTTGTTCAGAAACACGACTATCGCCGGAACGCCAACCTGCCTCGCCAGGAGAATGTGCTCCCTGGTCTGCGGCATCGGACCGTCGACAGCGCTCACCACGAGTATCGCGCCGTCCATCTGCGCCGCGCCAGTGATCATGTTCTTCACGTAGTCGGCGTGTCCGGGGCAGTCGACGTGGGCGTAGTGCCTCTTCGCCGTCTGGTATTCGACGTGCGAAGTAGCGATCGTCAGTATCTTCGTCGGATCGCGGCGGCCCTGGGATTCGGAGGCCTTCGCAACCTGGTCGTAGCTTATGAACGTCGCCAGATTCTTCCCGGCCTGGACTTTCGTGATTGCGGCCGTAAGCGTCGTCTTGCCATGGTCCACGTGGCCGATGGTTCCCACGTTCACGTGCGGCTTGCTTCGCTCGAATTTCTCCTTCGCCATTTTATACCTCCGGGATTTTCCGCCCTCGGATTTTTCCTGAGGGCCTTTATTTTTGTTGATTTGCTTCTTCCATATCCAAAACGCTCCAGACACTCCGCAAGTGGTGGAGCCCACAACCGGATTTGAACCGGTGACCTCGTCCTTACCAAGGACGTGCTCTACCTGCTGAGCTATGTGGGCACCGGTCTGTCCGATCAGGCCATGATCTGGCTGAAAAGACAAAACGGGCGAATAATATTCCCCCCGAATCCAACTATTCAAGACAAAATATAAAAAAAATCAAAAAAAATGGAAGTGGTGCTCGAGGGGGGACTCGAACCCCCACGCCTTACGGCACATGCCCCTCAAACATGCGCGTCTGCCAATTCCGCCACCCGAGCTGGATCTTGTTCCCGTTGCTGTGGAAATCGAAAAAGCCAGTTAAATTACTACGCCGGAACTGCAAAGCAAGCGGCTTCAAGCTTTTTTCCCGAAAAAAGTATGGAGATGGGGAGCGGAAAAAGCGCCGCTTGAAAATCTCCCCGGAGGGGTTCAATTAGTGGCGTTCAATTACAGGCGCCCATCCCAATCTCAACAATCGGAGGAGAGGCATGCAGCCCGGAGCGAACAGCCCAATGGACGCAGGCGACGTGGCGAGAATAGACCAGATCAGGGAATCATGCTCGCGCCTCAGAGCCGAAATGGCCAAGGTCATACAGGGGCAGAACGACGCAATCGAGAAGATCCTCATATGCATGTTCTCCGGCGGACACGCCCTCCTCATGGGAGTCCCGGGGCTCGCGAAGACCCTCATGGTCCACTCGGTCGCGCAAGGCATGGACCTCTCCTTCAGCAGAATACAGTTCACACCGGACCTCATGCCCTCCGACATCATAGGCACCGAGATACTCCAGGACGGCGACGAGCCGGGAAGACGCTTCTTCCAGTTCGTCAAGGGACCCGTCTTCGCAAACATCATCCTCGCGGACGAGATAAACAGAACACCGCCAAAGACACAGTCCGCACTCCTCCAAGCGATGCAGGAGAAGCAGGTCACGGTCGCAGGGAAGACATATTCCCTCGACGAGCCCTTCTTCGTCCTCGCCACCCAGAACCCGATCGAGCAGGAAGGCACATACCCGCTCCCCGAAGCACAGCTCGACAGATTCATGTTTTTCATAAAGGTGAAATATCCGTCGAAGGACGAGGAGCTCATGGTCGCAAAGACCACCACCGCCGGCCCCCCGCCCAGACCCGCCCCGGTCATCACCGGAAAGGATCTCCTCGCCTACCAGCAACTCGTCAGAAGAGTGCCTGTCCCGGAACACGTCTACGAATACGTCGTGCGCCTCGTCCGACGCACAAGGCCGAACCTGCCGGAGGCGCCGGACTGGATACGCAACCTCGTCACATGGGGCGCAGGACCCCGCGCGGTCCAGTATCTGATCCTCGGAGCAAAGGCGCGCGCAGTCATGAGAGGAAGCTATCTGGTCGGAAGGGAGGACGTTGACGCCATCATGCCCGAAGTCCTCTCCCACAGGATACTGCTCAGCTTCCACGCCGAGACCGAAAACCTCGCCAGCGACGACATAATCCAGCGCCTTGTGGAAGAGGATGAAGAAGCAAGCTCCTGAAAACGAAGCCCGACTCACCGACCCAGAGGTCCTCGCGAAACTATCCCGCCTCGTCCTGTGCGCACGCGGCGTCGTCGAGGGCAGCTTCTCCGGAATCCACAGAAGCCACAACAAGGGCTCCAGCGTGGAGTTCGCACAATACCGGAAGTATGCCCCGGGAGACGACATCTCCCGCCTCGACTGGAAGGTGCTGGCACGCACCGACAGGTTCTTCGTCAAGGAGTTCGAGGCCGACACCAACATGCGATGCCACATCATTCTCGACTCCAGCGGATCAATGGGATTCGCGGGGCAAGGCGGAATCCCCAAGATCGCCGTGGCAAGGAAAATGGCCGCGACAATCGCGCAGCTTGCCGTGATGCAGGGCGACGCCGCCGGACTCCAGTGCTTCAGCGAGAAAGTCTCGTGCGACATCCCGGCCAGAAACAACCCGCGCCACCTCAAGAACATATTCGACACCATCCTCTCCGTCGAACCAAGAGGCAGAACAGACATCGTCTCGGTCCTCCACGGCCTCGCCGAGAAAATTCGCCGAAGAGCACTCGTCATACTAATATCGGACCTCTTCACCGACGACCTCGACGGACTCCTCGACTGCTTCCAGCACATGAGACACAGGAAGCATGACCTCGCCGTCTTCCACCTCATGGACAGGCGGGAGCTCGAATTCGAGTTCGACAGGCCTGTCAGGTTCAAGGACATGGAGTCGGGCGCATTCATACAGACCGATCCGGCGCACATAAGAAGGACGTATCTGGCGGAACTCGCCTCCTTCATGGACAAGATCAGAAAAGGATGCCTCGAATACAAGGTGGACTACCGCTTCGCCGACGTCTCGACCCCATACGAGGAACAGCTCCGCAGCTTCATGCTCTCCAGAATGAGAAGAAAATAAACACGAGCCGGCCGCCACAAAAGCCCGAGGCAATTCAATTGCCTCGATGAACTGATCTGCCCGTGCGTATCGTGCGCGGACAAGTCTCAACATTGGAGTTTAATGCGCCGTTTCAAGTAGTTTGCGCGGCATGCCACGGCGTAGCCGCAGGCGGAGACGGGTCTCCGCG
>CAZGJP010000126.1:0-7498 GCA_964526605.1 uncultured Lentisphaera sp. | reverse complement strand
GAAAATCCCCGGGGGGGCTGGCAACATCCACCCGGAAATTGGGGTTAAAATGGTCAACTAAGAAAACGGTTCCGGTCAATTGGGGAGTGCGTTGTGCTTCGCCTCGCAGATATTCGGACTCGCGCTCAAAGTCTACATGGTCAAGGTCAGCTACCAGCAGAAGCCTTTCAGGAAGACCATGATGAAGCTATGGGGTGCCGAATGCGTTGCAAGCCCTAGTCCCGACACGGATACCGGCAAGAGAATTCTTGCCGAGACTCCGGACAGCCCTGGAAGCCTTGGAATAGCCATAAGCGAGGCTGTGGAGGATGCCTTGAACAGCAAAGACACGAGATATTCGCTCGGAAGCGTGCTCAACTTCGTCTGCCTGCACCAAAGCATCATCGGTCTCGAGGCGCAGAAGCAGATGACGATGGCCGGTGCGCACCCAGACATCGTAATAGGCTGCGTGGGGGGAGGTTCGAACTTCGGCGGCATATCCTTTCCGTTCCTGAAGGAGAAGATGGACGGCAGAGACATAGACATACTTGGAGTGGAGCCGCAGGCCTGTCCGACAATGACGAAGGCCCCATACGTCTATGACTACGGCGACACGGCGAAGAAAACTCCCCTAATGCCGATGTATTCCCTCGGGCACAGCTTCATGCCGCCGCCTGTCCACGCCGGCGGATTGAGATATCATGGACTCTCCCCGATAGTGAGCCGACTCCTCGCGGACAAGCTGATAAGGGCGGATAGCCTGCCCCAGCTCGAATGCTATGCATATGCCAAACTATGGGCTTCCACGGAGGGGCTGATCCCGGCACCGGAATCCTCCCACGCCATCGCGGCGGTCGCAAGGGAAGCTTTACGGGCAAAACAAGAGAAAAAAGCGAAAAATATCCTCTTTTGCCTATCGGGCCACGGACTCATGGATTTGAATGGCTACGATGCCTTCATGGAAGGCAAATTATCAGATTTAACTATTGATGAAGGACTTATGCAAAAAAGTCTCGAACTAATCAAAAACTTCCCAAAACCTTAAGAAATTCTAGCGAAATTGACTTGAAAAGTGCGGTTTCCGTGCTATATTTCGATCCGTAAATTAAATTGATTTACAGGAAACGGAGAAACAACCCAGAAACAAAAATCTTAAAAAGGAGGATTTTAAAATGGGTATCAAGGAAGACAATCTGAAGAAGCTGTCCAGGACTACGATTCTGGCGACGTTCGTGAAGAAGAACAAGGGCGAATGGGACCATGCGAAATGGGAAGGTCTTGTGGCCGAGCTGAAGAAGAAGGGTTACGATCCCATAGATGCCGATCAAGTTGGTCTGATGCTCGAGCAGAAGAAGGCCGAATATCTGGCCAAGAACAAGAAGAAGTAGTAAATTTCCTCCGGGAATTTTTGATGGGGGTGGAAAACCCCCTTTTTACATGAAGTCCGGATCCCGGGTTGCGTCTGGTTTCGGACTTCAATGGTTTTCTTGTCTTCCCGAAGAGCTCAGGAATTCGATTTCCGACCGGGTCAAGTGGCGCCATTTGCCAACGGGCAGTTTTTTATCGAGTTGAAGTCCGCCGACGGCTGTGCGTCGGAGTCTTCTTATGTTTGCTCCGGCTCTTTTCACGAGGCGCCTGATTTCTCTTTTCTTCCCCTCTTTCATGATGAAGATGTAGAGTTTCTCGGCCTTGCGTATTATCCTCTCGGCCTTTATGAACTCGCCCTGGTCCCGGAAGCCCTTCAGAAGAACTCTGATGGATTCCGCCTCCAGCGTGACATCGGTGTGGACGGTGTAAGTCTTTGTTGTGCCGTATCTCGGGTGGGTTATCCTGTTGGCAAATTCTCCGTCGTCGGTGAGCAGGAGCAGGCCTTCGCTATCCTTGTCCAGGCGTCCGACGGGAAAGAGTCTTGCTCCGCGCACCTTGACTATGTCCGTCAAGGTCGTCTCGGCGTGCTCGTCGGCGCAGGTGCAGACAACGCCTGGGGGTTTGTTGAACATCACATATGTTCTACCTGATTTGGATCTGACTTGCCTTCCGTTGACGAGGACCTTGTCGCCGGGCTGCACTCTGCGCCAGGCTTCAGTAACAATGTCGCCGTTGATGGAGACGAGTCCGGAGGCTATCATTTCGTCGGCCTTTCTTCTCGAGGCGATTCCAGCGCCGCTGAGGAATTTCGAAAGCCTTGTATTTCCGTTGTTGTCATTCATGGTCTGAAACCTAGCTCCATGTGTGGAATTGTCAAGCTTTCGAGACGAATGTAAAACTCCATGTTTTCACAGTTGAATTTTCGTGCTCATGAGTTCAATTACCAGACTCCATGAGCCGACTGCATAACATTCCGCAGCCATGGGGATCGGCGCGATCGGCTCTCCAAGATGATAATCTTCATGGGGGTGTGACAGATGCTGTCCGTGTGTTCGAGGATTGATGGAAGGCGAACTGCTGCGATTTTCGCAGTTATCGCCACGTTCGCATCTTCCTTCTGGAATTGTTCTGGCGAGGAGGATATTGCCGCTCCGCCCGGGTTTGTATGGAGGCAGTTGCCGTTCATAAACGGAGCGGTGCTGAAGCCCGAGAGCTGGTTCTTCAACCATCGGGATGTCGGCAAGGAGAAGAGGTATCTTTTCGTCATTTCGAGGGAGAACTTCGAAGCGGGGCAGGATGTCAGGAGCGTCCTGAACATCGTGGTCATCCAGGACATTCCCGGGAAGAAGGGCATGACGCCCACGGAGTTCAGCGCGGACATGATCAGGAACATATCTAAGAAGACCAAGATAACCAAGACGTGGAGTGGAAAGCGTGGAGCCTACTTCGAACAGGGTTTTCTCAGGGAGGACAAGGCACTGGTCGGGGAGGGGATGATAAAAGAGCATTACACGACGCTTTCGAACAACTTGACAGGAACGCTATATATTCTGTCCTTTGTCGCTCCCATGGAGAGCTGGGAGCGGGACTGGCCCGTGGCGGAGAAGATGATAGGGGAAATCAGGCTTGACGACAAATATTGACGGATCCGGTTTTCCGACCGGCTCCAATTAACAGAGGAATCGGGGCATATGAATGGGACTAGGGAGATGCCGAAGGCATACGATCCTTCGATAGTGGAGGACAAATGCTTGAAATTCTGGAATGAACAGCATTTGTTCAGGGGAGATATGTCGGGGGGCAAGGCCCCTTACTCGATAACAATACCGCCGCCGAATATAACCGGGATACTCACTTTGGGGCATGTCCTTAATAACACCCTGCAGGATATTCTGACCAGATGGCGCAGAATGCAGGGCAGGGCGGCATGTTGGTTTCCCGGGACCGACCATGCCGGGATAGCGACCGAGGCGCGCGTCGAGAAGCATCTCCGCGAGAACGAGGGGCTCTCAAGGGACAAGCTTGGCCGCGAGGAGTTCATCAAGCGCGTGTGGACTTGGAAGGAGCAATATGGTGGCACGATAGTCAGGCAGTTGAAGAAAATCGGATCATCCTGCGACTGGGAGAGAGAGCGATTCACCATGGACCAAGGTCTGAGCGACGCAGTGATGGAGGTTTTCGTGAGACTCCATCAGAAGGGCTACATCTACCGTGGCAGGAGGATGATAAACTGGTGTCCCGTATCGAAGACCGCTCTCTCCGACGAGGAGGTTATATACAAGGAGGTCCGCGGATATTTCTACCACTTCAACTACCCTCTCAGCGACGGTTCCGGACATCTTCAAATTGCAACGACAAGGCCCGAAACGATGCTTGGCGACACGGCTGTGGCCGTCAACCCCGGCGATGATCGATACAAACATCTGATTGGGAAAACCGTTGACCTGCCTTTGACAAAGAGGAAAATACCAATAGTCGCAGATTCCCATGCCGATCCCGAATTCGGAACCGGCTGCGTGAAAATCACCCCGGCACATGATCCGAATGACTTCCAAGTTGCCCTCCGTCACAAGCTGGATGTCATCAATGTCATGAATCCAAACGCCACGATGAATGAAAATGCCGGAGAGGATTTTGTCGGTCTCGACCGCTTCGAATGCCGGGAGAAAGTCGTCAAAATGATGGACGACGCCAAATTGCTCGTCAAAGTTGAGGATCACGTCCACAGCGTGGGGTTTTCCGAAAGGGAGGATGTGGAGATAGAGCCGCGGATCAGCGAGCAATGGTTTGTAAACATGAAGGAGCTCTCAAAACCGGCCTTAGAGGCGGTAAAGACTGGCAGGATCAAGTTTCATCCCGATCGTTGGACCAAGACCTACTATCACTGGATGGAGAACATAAAGGACTGGTGCATAAGCCGTCAGATATGGTGGGGACACCGCATTCCTGCCTGGTATCATAGGGGTACTGGAGAAATTTATGTTGGCAAGACCCCTCCTCCGGATCCGGCGAACTGGCGTCAGGATGACGATGTTCTCGACACCTGGTTCAGCTCTTGGCTTTGGCCCTTCTCGACCATGGGCTGGCCGGAGAAGACGGACACCCTTAAATTCTTCTATCCCACAAATGATCTTGTTACCGGTCCGGACATAATCTTCTACTGGGTCGCCCGCATGATCATGGCAGGGATTGAGTTTACCGGCGAGATTCCTTTCAGAAATGTCTATTTCACAAGCATAATCCGGGACGAGCAGGGGAGGAAGTTGAGCAAGTCACTTGGCAATTCGCCAGATCCTCTCGAGGTGATAGCAAAATATGGAGCCGACTCACTGCGATTCTCCATAATCTACATCGCCCCTGTAGGCATGGACATCCGTTACAGCAACGAAAAATGCGAACTTGGAAGGAATTTCTGCAACAAGCTCTGGAATTCAGCAAGATTTCGCAACATGCAGGAAATTGATGCAAAAACAGTAAAAATAACGGGAATATTGCCTGAAAATTTATCAAATGATGAGAAATGGATACTTGGCAGATTCTCGGCGATTGCATCGGCAACAAATGAATCCCTTGAGAATTTCCGCTTCCATGACGCGGCACATTCCCTTTATGAATTTGTCAGGGGGGAATTCTGCGACTGGTTCATCGAGTGTCAAAAACAGAGATTCAATGATCCCTGCACAAAAAAATCGGCTATAATTGTTTTTGACTATGTTTTCTATGGAATATTGCGTATTTTGCATCCTTTCATGCCATTCATAACGGAGGAAATAGCTCATCAACTTGGCTATTTGAAGGAAAAAGAGAGTATAATGACGGAGGAATTCCCTCTTGGAATGGCGGATTCCGACAAGTCACGCCTTGGCATTGACGAAAAGATGACGGGGCTGACGTCTGCGAAGTTCGCAATAATATCGGCTGGAAGAAAATTGAGGGCTGATGCTCGCATCACCCCATCTCAACAGGTGAAATTCTGTTTCAAGCCGGGGTCGGAAGAGATTCTCTCCTTCATTTCCGGAGAGCTTGATGGGGTGAAGAAGTTTACACAGGCGTCTGAGTTTCTGATAGACCAGTCATATGCTTCGAGTGGCCCCGCGCTGTCCGCGGTCCTCGATTTTGGGACCATATTCCTTCCTCTCGATGGCCTTGTTGATGTCGAAGCGGAGAAGGCAAAACTTGAAAAGCAGAAGGCCGAACTTGAAAAATGGATGTCTGGCGCGCATGCGAAACTCGCAAACGAGAAATTCATCTCAAAGGCACCGCCTCAACTGATAGAAGACACGAAAAGGCAACTCGCCGCAACGGAGGACAAGCTCAAAAGCATCGAGGAAAACATAAGGGCATTGTCCGTAAGTTGCTGATCCGTTTTTCGTGCGAAACTACGATCGGCTCAAATTTCCAGCCTCTTCCGTATTTCATCAAGGACTGCGCCTTTGACTATCCACACCAGGCAGTCCGGGCGTTTCGAACTGCACTGGGCGTGGCTGAATCCGGAAAGCGAATAATCCACGTATTCGCCCCCCAGCCAGCCCTTCACACGGTATACTGAATCTGGAAATTCCCCGATGAGGGCCGTCAGCTCCGATATCGTGAATCCGCGCTCGCTGGTGAATGTTGCGAAATTACCAACAACGCATTTTGCATATTCACCCCTGAGCCCGGCGTGGGATCTTTCCGCGAATAGCTCCACTGGAGCATCACAGCGGACGGTCCCTGCAAGAATCGCCTTGGGGTTTATTCTGCGGATTTCAGACTCCGCCCCGGCCCTGCTGCTCTCCGGACATAGATCGAGCTTGTTGAGCAGGATGATATCGGCAGCCTCTATCTGCGCGATGATGTTCGGCAGCGTCAGCCTGAGCTTGAGAAAACTCGCCGGATCGACGATGCTGATTATCGAGGCCAGCCGGAAATGCGCGTCGAGCCCGGTCTCGGAAAGCATCTGCGCAACCACTTTCGGGCTCGCCATCCCGCTCGCTTCGACCACCACACCTTCTGCGTCTCTCCAGCGACGGGCGATTTCCTTCATCTGATTTATGAATTCCGTCACTATGCATCTGCAGAATATGCTTCCTCCGGGGATGGACACTACGTCCGTGTTGTCGTCGGAGACAAGCTCCGCATCGATGTCCCGCGGAGAGAATTCATTCACCACATAGACTATCCTGCGATTTCTCCCTCGTTCGACAAGATTCTTTAGAAAGGTCGTCTTGCCGCTTCCGAGGAAGCCGGTCACCAACGCCATCGCCATCATGTTGGAGCCTCCTATCTGCGACTCTGATCCGGATTCACTTTCCCGCGGCCTGGCGTATGGCGTCCACGAGGGTCTTCTGGTCCGGGATTATGGATGCGAATCTCACCTCTCCGTTTATGCAGATGGTCGGGAGGTTCTTCACACCCAGCTTAACCATCATTCCTATTCCCTGCCGGACCTTTATCTTGTGTTCGTTCACGTAGCAGATTATCCCTGCCTTGGCGACGGCCTTCTCCACGGCTTCCATCATATACTGGCATGGCGCACAGGACGTCGAATCGAGCGTTATCACGTCGACAAGAACCGTCCTTGCCGATTTGTAGTCCGGCAGCGATATGTCATCGAAATTGTCGCCTGCCTTGGCCTTCAGTGATTTTGCCGCTTCTCTCTGATATTCGTCGAGGACGACATCCGCGACGGCCGAGATGTTCTTCGGAGGCACGGCGTATGGCAGATCGCATCCGGGGGCGAGGATGAATCCTTTGCTCCCGCACTTTTCCATTATCGAAAGGGCCTCCAGCTTCGCGTCGCTTTCATCCCCGAGGAGCAACACCGACGTGAGCTTGATGTTGCCGCCAAAGGACTTGCCCTGCTTTTCACAGAGATCGCGCAAATGGGCCATGTCTATCTGTTCGTCGACCGAAATGCAGTCCGCAGTGGTCCGCACCATCGCCTCCAAATTGCGGGTGACGTCTCCGCACACGAATATTGCGGACAGTCCGCCTCTCCCCCTTACATGGTCGTAGATTTTGTTCATTGCGGGTGCCACGAAGCTTTCAAAATGCTCGGGAGATATCTGGCTCGTCATCGGATCCACCACCGAAAGGACGTCCGCACCGTTGTCAAGGTAAATGTCGGACATGATGATTCCCACTTGCGCGCAGTATTCCAAAAGCTCCT
>CAZGJP010000125.1:0-7509 GCA_964526605.1 uncultured Lentisphaera sp. | reverse complement strand
GCGTGATTCGGCTCCGGACCAAGTCAAGGCGATTCCCGTGGTGATAAACACGGCGAAGAAGGTTAGCGAGGAGGAGAGGGTTTTTCTGCTTGCCCGAGCGAAATGCATTGTGGAGAAGGGGATGGACTTCACGACCCAGATAGTCAAGACCGTGATTGACGTCTCTTCCGGAGGAGGGGCTGCAGCATGATCCGTCGTCCGCTCGTTTTTTTCGCCATATTTTCAATATCCTCGTCCGCCTTTGCTTTCGACATCGGCCTTCCACCTCTTTTCGACAACGACGAGGACTTGTCTCTGGAGAGGAAAGACGACGAGTTCAGGATGCTTGGCCCCCTTGTCGAGATTTCATCCAAGGAAAAGCCAGACCGTGATCTGGCGGCCGTCCGTCCGATTTGGTCGACAGAGGATTCTGATGGGCTTTACTCCTTCGACGTCCTGTGGCCATTCTTTGCCTACCGCGAGAACGACATCGAGAAATACTGGAGGCTTTTCCTGCTTTATTCCGCCAGGACCAAGCCGCAGCCTGGCAATGCGACGCCGGAAAAGCCGCATGTCGGCCTTGTCCCGTTGTGGCTTCATGGCCGTGATGCCGGCGGCGAGGCATACTGGGCTTTGTTTCCGTTCTATGGCGAGGCGCGCGAGTTCATAGGCTACGATTCGATATACTACATCATGTTTCCGATCTATCTGCGGACGCGCAAGGGGCGGACGGACGGGGAGGCCTGGTTCTGGCCGATATGGAACTGGGACGAGAGCCCGTCGTTCAGGAAGTTCCGCTTTTTCCCGTTTTACGCCTACCACGACAGGCCTGGCGGCTTCCGGCGTGTTTCGTATGCCTGGCCGTTCTATCATTCCGCCGAATACTACAGTGCGAAGGAGGGGGGTGGTGGCTGGATGCTCTGGCCGTTCTACGGGGAGAACCGTTTCAAGGACTTGAAGTCCTGGAGCGTGTTCTGGCCTTTCTTCTCCGTCCACGAGAGGGAGAAAGATGCCGACGGGGAGGATGGTTTTGGCTTCAACGCGCCCTGGCCCATCCTGCAGTACAGGAGGAACGTGGACAGGGACGAGAAGAACGAGAAGTGGAGGTTCTATCTATGGCCTCTCATAGGGCGTTCGGAGAAGAAGGATTCCGAATATCAGTTTCTGTTATGGCCGTTCATCTCCTCGCAGTACACATCGGGGGATCGTGGCGATGTGGAGTGGGTGTGGATACTTCCGTTCTACTGGTCGAAGCATGCGAAGGATCGCAAGGGTGAACTGACCGAGACATACCGGAATTTCTACCCATTTGCATCTCTTTTGCAAAAGGGCGACTTCCGGGAAATCCGCGTTCTGGATTTGTGGTTCCAACGGAACATGCCCGCAGTCGAACGCAACTGGGCGCCTCTCTGGACGCTTTTCAACTACCAGTCTACGGGGGAGGCTTTCCGCTATGATTTTCTGTGGGGGCTGGTGAAATATTTCGACACGCCGGAGGATGGCCTGGGGTTCGCAATCCAGCCCTTCTACAGGAGTTGCTCCAGATTCGAGGATGACGATGACGATTGGGGCGAGGATGAAGACGAGGAGTCTTGCGACGACAATGATGACGTGGAGGAGCGGGAGGACTTGGGCGACCTCGATGTCGGCATGGATTTCGACCCTGCGGGGGGCGATGCTGGCGTTCCGGCCAGAGAGGGCGTTTCCCAGAGGGATTATCTTCTGGGCTTTGTCAGGACGAGAAGCTACAGTGACGGTTCTGTCGTCCTGAGGCTGTTCTGGTTCGCGGAGATCGAATTCTGATCGTGTCTTTGCTAATTTCAGGTTTTCGTGGTATACTATGGCTTTTGGTTTCCGCTGCTTTCCGGAATGGAAATAGTGTCGGGCATAGGAAGCTGGAATAATAGGGGCTTGTCTCATGAGAATGACGATCGAGGCTGAATATATTCCCGAGAGCGACAATCTGATTGTCGAACTTGGCCGCTTCGTCCTTATGAATGTCCGTAATTCGGGCAGGGGCTTGATGATGGTCTTCGAGGCGTTCTGCTTCTTCCCGCTCTTCCACAGGAGGTGGCAGGAGCTGGTCAGGCAGATGTTCATGGTCAGCATAAAGAGTTTTGGTGTTGTAAGTCTCGTGGCCTTGTTCACTGGCATGATACTTTCGCTTCAGGCCGGCATAGAGTTGCGCGACTACGGCCAGGAGATGAGGGTTGGCACGCTGGTTTCGGAATCCATGTTCAGGGAGATGGGGCCATTCATGGCGGCGCTGATTCTGGCCGCCTGCGTGGGGTCGGCCATGGCCGCGGAGCTTGGAACCATGGCGGTGTCCGAAGAATTGTCCGCTCTGGAGATAATGTCGGTCAATCCAGTCTACTACCTCGTCATGCCGAGAATCCTGGCGATGATGATAATGTGCCCCGCGCTGACCATCTACACGAACATCATAGGCATAATTGGCGGCGGCGCCGTGGCGCATTCGCAGCTTGGCGTGGAATGGAGTGTCTACTACGACTATGCGACCATGTATCTGGACATGAAGGAGATAATGGTCGGACTGCTGAAGTCCGTGGTCTTCGCTGTGATCGTCTCGGGGGTGGGCTGTTATCAGGGAGTCGCGACGAAGGGCGGCGCCGTGGGGGTTGGCATAGCGACCCGGCGCGCAGTGGTCATATCCTTCCTTCTGATCATCAGTGTCGGATACTTCATCACGAGGAGCTTCTACTGAGATGATCCGTTTCGAGTCAGTTTCAAAGTCGCTTTCAGGACGCGAGGTTTTGAAGGAGGTCTCGCTGGACATCGGCAGGGGCGGGGTGCATACGATACTGGGGCCGACGGGCAGCGGCAAGACGGTGATGCTGAGGCACATCGTCCGTCTGCTTGATGCTGACGAGGGGCGCGTGACCTTCGACGGTTCGGACATATGTGGTTTTTCCGGCCGCGAGCTGGAGAAATACCGTTCGCGCTTTGGATATTTGTTCCAGTCCGGAGCTCTGATAGCCTGGATGAATGTTGCCGACAATGTGGCGCTGCCGTTGCGGGAGAAGACCCGGATGGGGGCGGCCGAGATAGCGGGAAAAGTCGCTGAGACTCTGGAGCTCGTGGGATTGTCCGGATGCGAGAGCAAGATGCCCGACGAGCTTTCCGGAGGGATGAGGAAGCGGGCGGGGCTGGCGAGGGCGCTCATAACGAAGCCCGAGGTGCTACTGCTTGACGAACCGACGTCTGGTCTCGATCCGGTGATGTCGCGGAAGATTGACGATGTTGTGAAGAGCCTTTGCGGCGCCCTCGGGGGCACCGTGGTCATGGTCACCCATGATCTGATAAGCGCGTTTTCACTTTCGGACAGGATTTCGATGATATGCGAGGGCCGCATGATATTCGGTGGGGATGTGGCGTCGTTCCGCGCCAGTGCAGACGAAAGGATAGTCGAGTTCATCGAATCGCAGGTTCCGAAGAGCTAACAAGTTTTACGGGGAAAACAATACCAAGGAGCAATAATATGAGCAGGAGGAGCGTTTCTTTCATCGGGCTGGAGTTCATGGTTGGGCTCTTTTTCATCGGGGCGATAGTTCTGTTCATCTACCTCACAGTTGTCGTGAACGGCAAGGAGTTTCTGTTTTCGGCCGACAAGACGGTGGTGCCGGTTCTGTTTCCATCGGTGGAGACCTTGAACAAGAACGACAAGGTCTACTGCATGGGGATCAACGTGGGGAGGGTGAAGGACTTCGTTTTCGCGGAGAACGGCGAGGACATACTTGTGAAGCTGAATCTCGAGAGGGAGGTGGTCTTCAGGGAGGGCTATCTGATAGAGATACGCAACACATCGCTGCTCGGGGGCAAGTATGTGCACATACATCCCGGTAGCCCCCAGGCCAAACCGCTTGCGCAGGGGGTGGTTCTGCGGGGGAGGGCTCCTGTTGACATCATCCAGGAGGCGTCGAACCTGCTTGGGCGCCTCAAGGAGGACGAGGAGAAGTTCAGGAAGGAATTTTTGGAAGGAGACCTGGCGAAGAACGTGAAGACGGCGGCGGAGAACCTGAACAAGATACTGGCTTCGGTGAACGAAGGGGACGGATCGCTTGCGAAGATGCTGAAGGATCCCGCCCTATATGAAGAGGCGAAGAAGAGTCTGGCGCAGGTTGACAAGGCGGCCGAGGAGCTCAAGGGGCTTCTTGCGGACACGAGAGGGGGCAAGGGGACCATCGGGAAGCTCTTCTCGGACGACAAGGCCTATGAAGATCTGAAGGCGGCGATCGAAGACCTGAGGAAGTTCGCCTCGAACGTGGGGGAAGGCAAGGGGTCTCTAGGGAAGATATCCTCCGACGACGGCAAGCTCTACAACCAGCTCAGCGAGGCGGTGGACTCCTTGAACAAGGTCGCGGTCAACCTCTCCGAGGGGAAGGGAACGATTGGGAAGATGCTGAACGACGACGCCCTCTATTTCGAGACGAAGACGGCGGTGGGCCAGTTGCGTGGGGCGGTGGAGGACTTCCGGGAGCAGGCGCCTATAGCGACTCTCGGTAGCATGCTTCTCGGAGCGCTCTAATGTTGTTCGCCGGGAAGCCGGCGGTGGATGGAAAAAGCACGGGGGTTTGCGGACGCAATATTGATTGATGCGACAGTTCTGCCATATTTGCAAGAGACAGATGGATCTGGTTTCGGACCCGGACAGCGGGGCGATGAAGTGCGTCCTATGCGGCACGGTGCTCTTCACCCCTAGCTACGCCAAGCTCGACTTCGGCACGATAATCAACGGCTTCCTCATAGAGAGCAAGATCGGCCAGGGCGGAATGGGGGTTGTCTACAAGGCGAAACAGCTCAACCTCGAGCGCTTCGTCGCGTTGAAGGTGCTTGCCGAGCATCTCGCGGCCGATCAGGAGTTCGTCGAGCGCTTCTTCAAGGAGGCCCGGGCGGCCGCCAATCTGAACCACCAGAACATCGTCCAGGTCTACGATGCTGGAAGCACGATCGATGGCATATACTACTTCGCCATGGAGCTCATAGAGGGAGAGACGATAGAAACGCGCCTGATGAGGGACGGGGTCATGGAGCCCAAGGACGCGTTGGATGTCGCCCTGAAGATATCCCACGCCCTCGAGTACGCCTGGGACAGGCAGAAGCTGACCCATGGCGACATAAAGCCGGACAACATAATAGTGAACACCAGCGGCGGTGTCAAGCTTGCCGATCTGGGGCTTGCGAAGAGCGTGCATGACGAAAAGTCCACGCAGGATGGCGGGATAATGGCGACCCCCCTCTACGCCCCTCCAGAGGTCATATCGGGCGAATTCTCCAAGATTGGTTTCCGGTCCGACATGTACTCCTTTGGAGCCACATTCTACCACATGCTCGTGGGCGCTCCGCCGTTCAATGCGGAGGATCCTCAAGTCGTTCTGAGGATGCATCTGACAGACAAGCCGGTGCCCGTCAAGACGAGGAACCGCGAGATCAACCCCCTCATTTCGGATATCGTGGACAGGCTTCTGACGAAGAAGCCCGAGGATCGTCCTGAGAGCTGGTCGGAGGTCGTCTCGTCTCTGGAGAAGATAAAGGACGTGGAGAGGAAAGTATTCCACATCGCGTCCCACTCTCACGACAAGGATCAGCCGGAAGTCCGTTCCGAGGCCGTGGACGAGGGATACAAGTTCAACCATGTGGTGACCGCTCTCGCCGCCATCCTGCTTCTCCTGCTTTCGATCACGGCGGTGGTGTATCTGAAGAACGTCAAGGGGGTGGGGGGGCAGAAGCCGGACGTGAAGCCGGTGGAGCCTGTGCGGCAGCCGGATCTGGCCAAGGAATGGGACTTGATCAAGTCTCGCGTGTCGAGCATGCCTCCACAGGATGCGATCGCGATGGTGGAGAAGTTCATCCAGAGGAACCAGGATTGCCTGCCTTCCGATGCGAATTCCTTCTATGAATCTCTCCGGAAGAAGGTGGCCCAGGATGTCGTGTCCGAGGAGAAGTCCAAGAGGACTCGGGAGCGCCTTGCGGCCCAGGTTGACCTGATGGTGCGCGAATGCTCCTCCGGGGATTTCAAGGGGAAGGACTATTCGGATCTTCAGTTCCGGAGCAAGAGGATAGAGACCTTGCTGGCGATCTCCTCGTCGAAGAATTCCCTGCTTGCGCTTGACGAGGAGCAGAGGAAGAGCCTCAACGGCATTTATCTGGCCATATCCCAGCAGCTCGACTCGATGCGAAAGGTCGAGGAGGAGGCCTACAAGAGGCAGCTCGAGGAGCAGAGGCTGAAAACGCTCGAGGAGCAGAGGCTGGCGAGGGAGAAGGCCGATAGGGAGCGCAAGGAAAGACTCGCTGTCAATATCGCGATGGACACGTACTATATATCTCTTGCCGACAAGCCAAGCCCGGCGGATCTCTGTTCGTCCATGGGCGACCTGCTCAAGAGCGGCGGGGAGAGGCTCCCCAAGCCGTTGCGCCAGAATGCCGAATTCATAAGGAGCAACTACGTGTCGGCACCGGATGCCCTCGCTGTGCAGCTTTTGAAGATCGAGCGCTCCCTGAAGAACAAGCCTCTGCCCATATCCGCCATTTCCAAGGACTACAAAGTCGAGGAGATATCCGAGAAAGGCATAAAGATGCAGGTGATGATAGACAAGGTGAAGATGGGCAAGCTCGTGCAATGGCAGCAGCTTACGCAAGGCGATCTGGTGGCTCTCGTGGACAAGACTCTTCTCTCCAGCGACGCCTACAAGCCTGAAGCCTCCGATCTGGCCTCCTTCGGCTCCTATCTGGTGGAGAAAAGGCTGTTGGACCAGTTCCGGGCCTTGCTGGGCAGATTTGACCAGAAGGCCAATCCGAAAGTGGGGGGATGGATCAATTTCCTGGGCGATATGGATCTGGCTTCCAGAGAGATACAGGCCATGAGGAAAATGGCCGCCGTCAGAGAGTCCTTGTCAGCAGGAGAGCGGATTCAGGCCTCCGAGCATATGGCCGACATGATACTGAACCACTCGTCCTCCGAGACATTCAAGAGATACTCGGAGGAGACAGTCCTGCTCATGGGGGAGCTGGGCCGCTTGAACCACATGTTGCAAGCCGCGTCTTTTATGGTTTCGGCATCCCGCCTCTTGGGCGAGAAGAAGAATGAGGCGGCCCTGCAGAGCCTATACTGCGCGAAGTCGCGTTTCTTCAAATCGGAGGGAAGGCAGGAAACGAAGGATGCTCTATCGCAAATCGAAACTGCGCTGCTTACGTCCATTCCACGCCCCGAGGAGCTTCCCCGCACCTTCGCTCCGTTCTATAAATGGGAGAAGGAAGCCCCCGGGGAAACCCTTGCCTTTCTTGCGAGCATCAAGACGAACCAGGATTTCCAACGAAGCTCCATAAAGACTCCGGCTCTGCCCGAAATGCTCGAAGCCTCGGCAAAAATGAGCGTTGGAGAATGGAATTCAGCCTCGTTTTCGGCGGACAAGATGGAGAGTATCCTCTCTCTGCAAGGGCCTTCATCATCCGTGCTTCCATCGCTTGTCTTTGCGTCCTCAATGTCCTTGACCAGGTTCGCCTCTTCAGCCG
>CAZGJP010000124.1:0-7536 GCA_964526605.1 uncultured Lentisphaera sp. | reverse complement strand
ATCCAATGGAAGCATCTGCGATACGGGCTGCGCCATCTCGACTCCAAGCGCGGACCAGTAGCCTTCCACGGAAAGGTCGCTGAACAGCATCAGAGTCCTCGGCTCCTTCGAGTATTCGAGTATGGCGTCGGAAAAGGCGTCGCGGCGCGAAAACGCCATCCCGAATGTCGCGACAACATCGTAGCTGGCCAGATCCTCCTGCGAGGCCTGCAGCTTGTCCACTGTCCGGTAGTTCAAATGGGATTCGCCGCAGATGGATTTCAATGCCCCTGCCATGAAGACATCGGCCGGGAACCCGTCGTCGGCGGGCTTCCCGACCACCGAGAGGACGTTGAGCCTGGGGCCCGGACAGAACACGAACTTGAGCGTGTTGTCGCTGGCGAGCGCATCAGGCGGAAGGCTTATCTCGCATCTGTATTCCTTTGCATCCGGGAAGTAGGCTCCCAGGAGCGCAGTGCCCGTCTCCCGGGGCCCCAGGCTGATAACGGCCATGTCGCGCTTCTCGCCATCCACCGAAAACGTCACCTGCACCGATTCGGCCGGGACGGAGGAGAAGTTCCTGACCGTCGCAGTTATGAAATTGTCCCTGCCCGGGAAGAAACCCTCCTTCGCCGGAGAGAAGGACTCGATGCAGAGGTTCATCGCGTCCGGGCGGCGGTCCACCTGCGCGAAGACGATCTTCTTGGATTTCATCCTTGATATGGATTCGGCCACGGAGGGAATATCCTTGAAGTGCGTCTTCTGGAAATCGCTTACGAAGCAGACTCTGTCCACCGATTTGAGCACGGGCTCCCTCTCCAGGGCTGAAAAGAACCCCTTCGCATCGGTCGAGCTGGGGGATATCCGTATAGCCCTCAATGCGCTCTCCGAGATTCCTGCGGCCTTCTGCAGCTTCGCCACCGGCGCGAAGGAGTCGTCGAAGGAATAGACCGCGCATTCCCCTCCGCCGGAGCGGATTATCTCCATGGCCAGGCTCTTCGCCGCGTCCAGGCGGTCGCTCTCCTCGAACAACGCCGCCATGCTGGGACTGTTGTCCACCACGACAAGGCTTCTGCCGCCCTTTCCGCCCTTCATGGCCGGACGCGCGGCGAAGATGACCAGGGCGAGTATCAGAAGGAGCTTCGCGAGCAGCTTGAGGATCTCGTCCATCTTGACCTTCTTGCGCTTGACCACCTTCGCCTTCTTCATCCACTCGAATGCGGCCCAATGGAGTACGATCTTCCTGCGGTTGATGAAGAACAATATGAGTATGGGCACGGCAAGGAAGGCCAGTGCCGAAAGCGCCATCGGGTTGATGAATGTCATTGCGCCATCCTCATCGTTCATGCTCTCCTGAATGATCTGCCCGAGAGATATTCCGCGAGATGGTATCCGAAAGGCTTCGACATGTCGCAGAGCAGATAGTCGGTTCCGTATGCAAGCGCCTTCTCCCTGAACGAAGAGAGGAACGCCCCGAAGAGCCTCTCGTATTCGGCGCGTATCTCGACCCCGGTCACCTCGAGCCGCTCGGTTCCCTCCAGCTCGACGAGCTCCACCCTTCCGGGAATGTCGAAACTCATCTCCAGCGGATCCACCACGTGGATGAGCACAACTTCATGCTTGTCGTCCAGAAGCCTCTTGACTCCGTCGAACGACTCCTCGAGCCCGCCGAAGAAATCGCTTATCACAAAGACCACCCGCCTCCTGCCGATGCGCTCCGCGGCGTGCGAGAGGACCTTGCCCAGGCTGGTCTTGTCCTTCGGCACGGAGGCCGAGAGCATCTCCGATATCTTGTAGACCATCTCTTCGCTGTTGCCAACCCTGATCGCGGACCTTATCTCGCTGTCGAAGAAAAAGGCACCGACACTGTCCGACTGCTCTATCACCACCTGGCTTATGGCGGTGGCGACGAAGGCCGCGTAGTCGAGCTTCCTGCCGCTGCGGTATTCGAAGTTCATGCTCTCGCTTATGTCCACGAGAATGTGCGAAAGCATGTTCGTCTCCTGCGCGTATTGCTTCAGAAGATACTTGCCGGTCTTGTAGTAGGCCTTCCAATCAATGTGCTTCACATCGTCCCCGGGAACGTATCCGCGGTGCCCGGCGAATTCGACGGCGAAACCGTGGAACGGCGAACGGTGGTCGCCAACGAGATTGCCCTCCACCATGCCGCTGGGCTTGAACCCGATGTGGACAAGGCGGTTCACAGTGTCGGCATCGAAGTATTTTATCCATTTTCTCGGGGACAAGTCGGGCATCGCCGGAGTCCTCTGCAAGTGTTTTTTTCTCTCTCTCGGATGATAACGACGGGAGTAACTGCCACACAATCTAACGCAACGTGGGCACAATTCAAACGGGAGACGCTGAACGTTCACGGAAAATGATGCCGGATTTAGGTTGATGTTTTTCGGTTGTTTTTAGTCAACAGCATGCTATTTTCCCCACATGAAAAGGACGCGTAAGATAATTCTGTTTCTGGCCTTGACGCTTGCGATGCTGTCGCTTGCGTTTCATGTCGGGGGTAGGAGGGTGCTTTCCTTGGCCCCCGGCTCGCCGTCGGAGAAGGTCTTTGGCGAGGCGGAATATACGGAGGGGGCGTCATTTGACGCTTTTCTCTTGAAGGACGGCAGGCTTTACGATGCATACAGTCTTACTCCGGAGTCTCTCCAGGAGAAAGACTGCCCCACCTGAATGTGAGGCTATCCGGCCGCGCGTGCCGCGGCCAAAGCAGGATCGGATTCCCGATGAATTTTTTTACCAGACTTCGTTTTTACACGGCGGCGATATCCGCGTGGCTGATGAACCTGAACATGTTCGGGATCTCTTTTCGGAAGATATGCGCGCCCGGCTTCAACTGCCACGGATGTCCGTGGGCGACGACGGCATGTCCTGTCGGAGTCTTCGCCTACAGTTCGGCGGTGCAGCAGATACCCCTTCTTGCGATTTCCACCGTGCTTGCGATTGCGCTGTTCAGCGGACGGCTCGTGTGCGGATTTATCTGCCCCTTCGGCCTCCTCCAGGACATGCTCGCGAGGATTTCTCGCCGCAAGCTCAAGATCCCACGCTTTCTCCGCCACGGAAAATATGTTCTTCTGCTTCTTCTTGTGGTTGTTCTGCCCTATATGCTCGGCTTCGAGGTCTCGGGATATCTTCATATTCCCAAGCCCGAGGTGAACAAGAACGACAAGGGCGGCGTTGATGTGACGGTGACCTTGGACAACATAGGCGGGAAGGCCGTCAGTGCGCCGGATCTCGATTTCGTCTATGTGTCCAAGGATGGCCTTGGGAGACTTTTCGAAAGGAGGGTTTCTTTCGAGTCGGTTTCGGTCGCTCCCGGGGAGAAGTCGCGCCTGGCCCCTGTCGAACTGCCGAACATGCTTGCGGATGCGGATCTGCTGGTGAGTTCTCCCCAGAGCCGTCCTAGCCAGACACCTCGATATGCGGCATATTTCTGCTCGCACTGCCCGAAGGGGACGCTGACCGCCTCGCTTCCGAAGATCTTCATGGGCGGAGCCGGAGGAGGAATCTACTCCTCCGGCATTTTCAGTTTCAGGTATTTGATACTTCTGATCTTCCTCGTGACGGCGATCTTCGTGTCGAGGATATTCTGCCGCGTGGCGTGTCCTCTCGGGGCGATCTACGCGATCTTCGCGAAGGTATCGGTATTCGGCGGGCTTGCGCTGGACAGTTCCGCCTGTGTCAATTGCGGGAAATGCGACAAGGTATGTCCGATGGGCCTGGATGTGAGGAAGGAGATTGGCGGCGCTGAATGCATATCCTGCGGCGACTGCGCCAAGGTCTGTCCGGCCAGGTGCATATCGAGGAGATAAAAGAAAACCCGGCTCAGGCCGGGTTTTTCTTTTTCTAGAACTGCAACGTGTACTTCCGGGCAGCTCCGATGTATTTGCCCTTGTCGTATTCGAACAGGCCGATTACCACGAGGGTCCCGCTTGGCACCTCCCCGAGGTGCCCTCCGCCTCCCCCTCAGGAGGGGCACAACTTGCCGTTGCCCTCCTTTTTCTTGTAGACGACCTTCTTGTCGGCATTGATGACGTATATCCAGGTGTCGCCCCTGTAGGATTGCTTGTATTTGCTGTCCTTTGGCTCCTTCGCCTCGATCTCGGCCTGGAAGCGGAAAGGGACGGTTCCCTTCTTCTCGTGCTTCGCCTTGAGCTTGTCGAGCTCCTTCTGGTATTTCTCCACGTTGTCGGACTTGCGCGGGAGATCCACCATCATCCACATTTCGAACTTGTATGAAACCTTCTTCGCCGATTCGCCTTCAGTCTGGAGGGCGAGGATCTCCTCGGTTTTCAGGGGGAGGCCTTGGACATCCTTGATGTCGTCCTCGGTGATTTTCTCATAGGTGTAGGTGGCGGCGCATGCGCTTCCGCAGATCGCGGAGCACAGCAGAGCGGCGAACAATGTTGAAATGACTTTTCCCATGGAATTCCAATGTACATGCCAGACTTGCGGAGTCAAGCCCGGCTCCGTTTTTTTTTCATTTTTTTCCGATAGCCTTCCAAGTCCAGAAATATCCCTTGGAAGCCCAGTCCGGAGAGGGAGCCAAGGATCGCGTCCCGATTCCCGATGATCGCGGGGATCTGCCTCGGATCGACCTCGATCACGGCCTTCCTCCCCAGGACTCTGACCCTGGGGGAGGGGATGCGAAATTCGCAGAGGATGTTTTCCGCATCGTCGGCCATCTTCAGCGTTCTCCTGTCGAGTTTTGTCCCGTGTGGAATTCTGGTGGCGAGGCATGACGACGAAGGGGAGAAGGAGAGATCGAAACCGCGTTTTTCCGCTATCGCTATCATGTCTCCTTTTGTGAGTTTCGCGTCCAGGAGGGGGTGCAGTATCCCCAGTTCGTTGGTGGCCTCCAACCCGGGGCGATGCTCGGAGATGTCGTCCATATTCGTGCCGTCCGCGATTTTCGCAAATCCCCTCCTTCCGGCCTCCTTGATCACAAGTCCCATTATCTTCCTCTTGCAGTGATAGCACCTGTCCGGAGGGTTGCCTGCGATTTTCGCGACGGCCAGGGGGTTGGCGCGGAGGGTCAGAATTCCGATCCTCTCCTGGGCTGCGAATTTCGCGAGGGCCCTTTCGTCGCGCGACGGAGAGAATACGCTGCGGACGTGCACTGGCAGGACATTCTCCTTCCCGATGGTCTCGACCGAGAATTTCGCCAGGAAAGAGCTGTCGTATCCGCCTGAGATGGCGATGGCGATTTTTCCGCAGCGTCTTATGGATGTCTCGAGTCTTTTTTCCCCCTGTGATTTCCGCTCCATGCACTTCCGCCTTTGATTTCGTTTCTTTCCCGATATTCTAGATTTGCCGCGGGTTTTTGCAAGCATGGCGGTGAAAAAGGGAATAGACGTGTTAGATTATGGCCGATGAATCAGAAGATCATACACAAGAGGTATCAGCGGCGGAGGTTCGGCATACTCGCGCTTGTCGCGGCCATCCTCTTGTCCGCGTCGTGGATCCTTTGGCAATATGGGGTTGACCTCTTCTCCCGCAGTTCGAGCTACGACGCGATGATCAGGGAGGCCGCCCGTAGGAACTGCGTTGACCCGCTTCTCGTGAAGGCGGTGATATGGAGGGAGAGCCGCTTCGACCGTTTCGCGCGCGGGGGCTGCGGGGAGGTGGGACTGATGCAGATAATGCCCGAGTGGGCCGCCACCGACTGGGCCGAGGCGAAGGGGATACGCGCTCCGAGCGTCGCGTCCCTCTACATGCCGGCCCTGAACATCGAGATAGGTTCATGGTATCTTGCCAAGGGGCTCAGGAAGTGGAGCAAGTACAGGGATCGCGAAGCTCTTGCGCTGGCGGAATACAACGCAGGCGCAAAGGCGGCGAACAAGTGGAGGCCGCCGGATTTCGACGGAGACGCGCTGGGCAGAATCGCCTACCCATCCACCAGGAGCTATGTGTCCAGCATCATTTCCAAATACGAGGAATACGCGGTCAACAGGGAGGCTGAATGATGGGGAGATCCAGAATCGTGCTTTTTTCAACGTGCTGCGCATTGCTCCTCGCAGGGGTGCTTGCGCAGGAGAAAGCAGGGGCCAAGCCGGCATGGAGATTCGACTTCTCCGCGGACGACGCCGCGAAGAGATTCTCCAAGGAATGGAGCGTCGAGACGAAATTCATGACCAGCGCGGCGACCTTCGATGTGAAGAAGGACGGCCAGGAGGGATTTCTTCGCATGGATGCGGACAAGGCGACGGCGAGCGTCGTCTGCAATCCCAAGGGCTTCAAACCATCCAGCGCCCCTGTCCTGAGATGGTGCTGGCGGATGGTGAAGCTTCCCGCCGGGGCCGATGGCAGGTTTGCGGCGAAGGACGATCAGGCGATAGGCCTCTACGTCGGCAGCGGCGGCATGTTCTCGAAGCGCAGCGTGTCATACCGCTGGGACACGGAGACGCCCGTCGGTTCCGATGGCAACTGCGCCTACGGCGGCGGCACGATCAAGATAAAGTGGTTCACGCTTAGGAACAAGGACGACAAGGCCGGGGAATGGATTGTGGAGGAGAGGAACTGGCTCGAGGACTACAAGAAGGCCTGGGGCGAGGCCCCTGGCGAGATATATCTGAGCATTTCCTGCAACAGCCAATATACCGGGACCGATGCCGCGGCGGAGATCAAATGGGTGGAATTCGCCGGCGAATGAAGTATATTGACCGGAGCCCATCGATCAATGCATAATTGACAACACTGAGAGGATGCCGACTTGAAATTCGATAAATTCCCAAGACACGTGATGCATCCTGCGGTTCTCGCCGAAGTGGGCCAGTTCAGGATAAAATTCGCGGAGACCGTCTCCGAGGTAGAGGAGGCCCAGCGCCTGCGCTACGAGATTTTCAACGTCGAGCAGGGCAAGGGGCTCGACAGCGCGCGCGGGGAAGGCAGGGACAGCGACGAGTTCGACGAGCACTGCCTGCATCTGATCGTCGTCGAGAAGGCCGGGGGCGCTGTCATAGGGACCTACCGCCTCCACCTCGGCACGATCGCATGTTCCGCGAAGGGTTTCTACTCGTCGCGTGAATACGACATCCGCGGGATAGACGCGATAGCGGAGAAGTCGCTGGAACTTGGCCGTTCGTGCGTGTCTCCCGCCTTCAGGACAGGTTCGGTCATGGCGCTGCTGTGGAGCGGGGTGGCCGAGCTCATGAATCGCGCGAAGCTCAGATACATGCTGGGCTGTGTGAGTCTCGAGGAGACCGATCCTGCCGTGGGCTGGGCGCTCTACGAGCATTTCGTGTCCGATGGCAGGCTCTGCAACTTCCTTTCCGCCACTCCCAGGCAGGGATATCTGCTTCCGCCTGCCGACGAGAGGGAAATCTCCACCCTCCTCCGCTCGGTCCGGACGTTGAGGGAGAAGATTCCGCCTCTCTTCAAGGGGTATCTGAGGACTGGCTGCAAGATATGCGGTCCGCCGGCGCTGGATTCGGAGTTCGGCACGATTGATTTTCTCATAATAGTGGACGCCCACAAGCTGCCGGAGAGATACGTCAGGCATTTCTCCACTCCGGTTCCGGGTGGTTCCGCCTGAAGGAGCGC
>CAZGJP010000123.1:0-7546 GCA_964526605.1 uncultured Lentisphaera sp. | reverse complement strand
ATCAGCGGCTCCTCCCCTTCCCGCCCCTGTCCGAGGATGCGCCACCGTCCCTCGTCCGATGCTGCTCGCCAGAGGAGGATTTCTTCTTGAACCCCTTCCCGAGAATGTCGTTGTCATCGGAGTAGCTGTTCTTGCTTCTCGTCCTGGAGACCGCGCTGTCGCGGGAGACGGACTCGCCGTCGCGTTTCGTGACAGTCTCGCGGTCGCGCTCCGTCCCTCCCTTCCACTTCGTGGACACATCGGTGGTGCGGGTGTCGCCCTCCTTCGTGCTCGTCATGTCCTTGGTCCTGACAACTTCGCCGTCCTGCTTGGAGACCTCGCTGTGCCCTGTCACGGTCTTTCCGTCCTTCGTCAGCGTTCCGTCGACGTTCAGCGTCCCCTTATCCCCGCTGATGGTCCCGTCTTTTGTCACCGTATTTCCATCCTTTGTGATAGTGCCTTCCGCCTCGATGGTCTTGCCTCCCGAAGTGGTGATGGTCTTGTCGTAGGACACCGTGTCGCCATCTTTCGTGAAGTTGGCGTCTATCGTCCTGGATTCGCCAGTCTTTTCGTTGGTGATAGTGGCGTCGCGACTAACCGTGTTGCCATCCTTCACTATCGTCCCTTCGCGGGTGCGGACGACTTCGCCCTGCTCGTTCGTGACGCTGCCTTCGTGGGTGACGGTGTTGCCGTCCTTCACGGTCGTTCCCTCGTTGGTGAAGGTCTTTCCGCTCCCAGTGGTTGTCGTCCCGGAGTTGCTCCATTCCCCATCGCCCGTCTTCGTGACCGTTCCCTCGTGCGTGGCTGTCTTGCTTCCCTCGGCCGCCGTCACCGTGCTGCTGCTTTCCGTTGACACCGATTTCTGGACATTCTGCGAAGAGCCTCCCACGTCCGACTCGTCGTCGAAGACGTCCCTGTCCACGTCTTCCGCCGACAGGGTTTGAATTCTCTCGGCCGTCCCCGGATGTTTTTCCTCGATCTTGGACCTGACGTTTTCCGGGAGGGAATTGTATGATCCCTTGAACTTGTTGAGAAGCTCCTGCGCCTTTTCGTCCTCTCCGGCAATCACTGCGCTCCTGAACTGCTGACCGAGGCTCCTGACCTCCTTGATCTTGGCTACGAACTCCTGGATTTTCTCCTTCCTGGCCTCGCGCCAGCCTGCTCTCTGGTCCGATTCCGCTCCTGCGACCGCGGCGAGCATAAGCGCCCCCGCCCCGACGATCCCCATCATCGCTCCCGTCTTCATCTGAATATCCTCCGTTTGCTTTTCCCCTTGATTTCACGCCTCGATGCAATATAAACGGGCCTGTTTGGTGGAATATTTTAGCGGAAGGGAATATTCCCGCGAAAATGGGATGACAACACCTCCCGGGAAAGACGGCCGCCCCCCCGGGAGATCGTGAAAATTTCGACAATCTTTCATGGAAGCCACAGGCTTCAGGACTTGCATTCGCGTTTCGAATCTATATATTTCGAGGCCCAGACACCTGCGACGCCCAGACCGTCCGGGGAAAAACAATCTGGAGGACAACTGCATGCTGCACGAGCCTGCCGCTAAGGACACTACGAAGGACAACGCGATCGCGTTCAAGACGCGGATCGGAATTGTGATGTTTGCAATCTACGGACTCGTCTACGCGGGCTTCGTGGGGGTCAATCTAGTCAAGCCCTCCTCGATGGAGAAAGTCGTATTCGCCGGCCTGAACCTCTCGGTGGTCTACGGATTCGGACTTATAATCCTCGCCCTCGTGATGGCGCTGGTCTACAATCACCTCTGCACCGCGAAGGAGTTCGAACTGAACAAGCAGGGGGAATCGAAATGACAGTATTCATATTCCTTCTGTTCGTCGGGTTCGTTCTCGGTCTCTCGTTCTGGCTCGGCAGGCAGACGAAATCGGCCTCCGGTTATTTTGCGGCTGGCGGCGACATACCGTGGTTCGTGAACGGGATAGCCTTCGCCGGCGACTATCTCTCCGCGGCGTCCTTCCTGGGCATCTGCGGGATGATAGCCTTCCTCGGCTACGATGGATTCCTCTACTCGATAGGCTACCTCGCGGGCTGGATCGTGGCGCTCTTCGTGGTCGCCGAACCCATGAAGAGGCTGGGCAAATACACGTTCACAGACGCGCTCGACTCCACGTTCAACAGCAAAGGCATACAGCTCGCCGCCGGCATAAGCACCCTGATAGTATCCATCTGCTATCTGATCCCGCAGATGGTCGGCGCAGGGGTCCTGGTCGAGCCCCTCCTCGGAATGCCACACCACTGGGGAGTGATCATGGTCGGCGCGGTCGTCATCTACATTGTAGCAACGGCAGGCATGAAGTCCACCACATACGTCCAGTTCCTCAAGGGCGCCATGCTAATCGTCTTCTCCTTCGTCATAACAGTGGCGCTTTGCCGCAAAGGCGTGTCCGACAGCCCGGAGATGGTCGGAGACAAGGGACGAAAAATCGAACACTACTCCTACAGGACCATCGAGGCGGCGATGGACGGCGAGCAGCTCGTTTTTCCTGAAAAAGACTCCTCCATGAAGGTCTCCGACGTCCACATAGCGAAGGACGCAAAGACGGGCAAGGAGCAGGCGCGATACTACAAGATTTCAGAACTCGTCCCGATCGAGCGCGGACAGGACGGAAGGCTGTCGCTCGACATCAAGGGGCTGAAGGTCCATCTCGGAGAGAAGGGCTCCGAGAGGGCGCAGAAGCTGCTGACCCAGAAGACAGACGCGGAAAAGATCATGATCAACGGCAAGCCGCACGTCTACGAGGACATCAACGGCAGAATGGTCCTTGTCCTCCACGATGGCAACATGACTGACGCGGACGGCCTGATATGCGTGGAGCGCGGAGGACAGCTGATGGCCAGGATCGACGGCTGGTGGAAGGCGAAGATCTCCGACGGAAAGGCCCTTCTGCAGGAGGCACAGTCGCTCACCGAAAAGGAGGATGGTGCAGTCGTCATCAACGGTGCACCCAAGTCGGAGGAGAACCATCTCAGGCACGTGGGCAGGTTGAGCAAGGTGGCCGGAAAGACAGGCCCTGAATCCGCGACCGGCCCGGTCGGTCCGCTTAAATTCCTATCGATAGTGGGCGACAAGGACACGGTCGTGGAGAGATGGGCGCAGGCCGACTTCAAGAGAGGCAAGGATTCGGTCTCCGTGTTCTACAGCGTTCCCACGCCCGGTCCGAAGTTCCTGCGTCCCGGCATGAAGTTCAAAGTCGAGGGAACTCCCATACAGAAGCTCGACTTCATAAGCCTCATGCTCGCGCTCTTCTTCGGAACCGCGGCCCTGCCGCACATCCTCATCAGATACTACACGGTCAGAAGCACCGCATGCGCGAGAAAGTCCACCATAGTCGCGATCGCCGCCATCGGCACTTTCTACATACTCACCATGTATCTCGGACTCGGCGCCATGACCTCCGGAGCTCTCAATCCGGCCGACAACAACATGTCCGCCCCGCTGGTCGCCCGCTCGATAAGCAACCTGCTCTTCGCGATAATCTCCGCAATAGCGTTCTCCACCGTGCTGGGAACCGTCAGCGGTCTGATAGTCGCCGCCTCGGGAGCCGTCGCGCACGACCTCCTCGACCGCTATTTCTCTCTCGGAATGTCGGACAAGACGAAGGTCTTCACCGGCAAGCTCGCCGCCTTCACCGTGGGGCTTCTGGCCATAATCCTGGGCATAGTCTTCAAGGGCATGAACGTCTCATTCCTCGTCGGCTGGGCCTTCGCCGTCGCCGCCTCCGCAAACCTCCCGGCGATAATCATGCTGCTATTCTGGAAGAGGACTACGGCAAATGGCATCGTCGCATCCATCGTGGTCGGAATAATTGCATCTCTGGGGCTCATAATGCTCTCGCCGGACATGTATGTGAAATACGGACTGAAGCCGGAAACGGCTCTCTTCCCGATAAACCAGCCTGGGATAGTATCCATCCCGCTCAGCTTCATCACGCTGGTCGTCGTATCGCTCTTCACCGGGAAGAAAAAGGAGGCGTGAAGCCAAACTTCATACTTCTGAATCCGCAAGATCGCAAGCGGGACAAGGAGACAGAACCTGAATCTGCCCTGCCGAGCGCCACAAAGTAGTTTGCGCGGCATGCCACGGAGAAGCACTGGGCGGAGAGACGGGTCCCCGCGCAAACATGTCTTTGCGCCGAGACGGCGCAAAGTACTTGATCGCGACAAAGCATGGTGGTCTCAGCAGTGATCCCGATGCGACCATCACCGCCGGACGCTCCCGCGCGGGATCTCGCCGATGCAGTTGATCTTTCCAGGAAAGATCTTAGTCGCCGCCAACATTTCCGAACTTATCTGGTCGAGCTTGAAGCTGGCGGGAAAGCCGTTCCCAGTCAGAAATTCCCCCAGCGCACAGTATTGCCCGCGATATTCCAGTATAAGCTCCTCCCCGAGCCCCCTCCTGTATTCCTCGTTGCTTGGATTGAATATGACCGTCATCGTGGCGTTCGGATTTATGAAGCCTGTCAGCGTCCTGCCCTCGCCAACATCAATGTTGTAGTGATAAGTCCTCTCGCCATCTTGAAACGAAGGCAGAACTCCAAAACGGAATTCGTCGCCGCACAGGAGGCTCTTGAAGATGAATCCCCCCTTCTCCACAATCAAGCCGGGATCGCCAAGAGAGGCCACTATCCGCGCAAGATGCCCGGGGCTCTCCCTGACTCCATTGAAGACGATCTCCATATCCACCTCCACGCCAATAATGAAACCTTCCGAATCTCCCCCAGCTCCCTCCGCATAAACTAACGCGACAAAGCCGAATTGATATCTCCGTTCCTGATTTTACCGACCGGAGAAAAATCGCGGAAATCCCGGGACCGCCGCTTGCAAAGCGCAAATATGGTGCTATTATAGCAACATTATGCTTCCAAAACAGCCAAATCAGAGCCTGATGGACGGTCTCGAGTGTCTAGGTGCTGTCGCCTCGGCCGGACGCCCCCTCGGCTGCCGCGAACTGGCGCGCATGCTCGGCATGGAGCCGACCCGGGTGCACAGGCTTCTCAAGACTCTATCGCATATGGGGATCTGCAGCCAGACGGATCTGGGCAAGTATCTGCCCGGACCAGGCATGCAGGTGCTGGCCGCTCAGAGCGTATTCGGCTCGGGGCTCATGAAGAAGGCGTTGCCACATCTCGTCGGGCTGAGAAGGCTCCGGATGGTATCGGCGCTGGGTGTGCTCTGGCGCGACAAGGTGAGCTACTTCTACCACAATGCGCCTGGAATATCGGTGGAGAATTCAATCGGCAGAGCCGGGCTCTTCCCAGCTACAAGATCGTCAATAGGAATGGTCCTGCTCTCGAGGAAAAGCGATCACGAGATAAGAAAAACATACTCCGGGCGCGACATTATCGGGTTCCCCGGCGGAATAGGGAGCCTGCTATCGGAGATCCGCGAAATCCGCAGGAAGGGAGCGGCTCTTGTCGTGCAGGACGACGGGGCATTGTCCATCTCCGTCCCGGTCGGGGACGCGCATTTCGCGATGGCGCTGTCGGGTAGAATGGAAAGATCGGTGGCGGAAGAATACGTCGCCGTCCTGAAGGAGACGGCAGAAAAGATCGCAATGCCGGAAGACAATGCCCGGAGGCCGGCGCCAGCGAATAAAAACAAGACAAAACACAGGAGACGAAATGAAGAGCAGGAATTATGATGTGCTGGTCTGCGGCGGTGGACCGGCAGGGCTTTCCGCAGGCTTCGCGGCGGCGAGAATGGGAGCAAAGACTCTCATAGTCGAGCAGTTCAACTGCCTCGGAGGCGTGGCAACCGCCGGAGGACACGGGCACATATGCCTATACTCGTCGTGGGGAAGCGATGAGCGGGTTGTCGGCGGGATAATCTGGGAACTGGCGAAACGCACCGAAGCGACAGGCTATGGCGTCTGCAACAACTCCAATGCGGACTTCGAGGTCGAGGGAATGAAGCTCGTCCTCGAACAGATGGCCGCGGAATGCAATGCCGAACTACTCTACCACAGCTTCGTCGCCGACAGCGTCGTGAAGGACGGCAGGACTGTCGGCATCGTCGTCCAGAACAAGAACGGCAGACAACAACTGATGGCGGATAGAATAATAGACAGCACTGGCGACGGCGATGTTGCCGCAAGAGCCGGATGCTCCTTCGATGTCGGCGACGATGACAATGGGCTCTGCCAGCCAGTGACACTGATGTTCACGATAGGAGGAGTGGACTGGGCGCGGGTCGAGGAATTCCGAAGGCAATACAAGGAGAAGCACGGCTCGGACCACAATTGGTGGAAACTGGAACGAGTCTACGAAGAGGCTACAAGGAATGGGGACATGAGACCATTCCAGACCGGCAACATGGGCTGGTGGTGGACTCCCACCCGGCCGGACCAGGTCGGTATAAACTTCACGCACATAAACCACATAGACGCCACGAAGGCGGAGGATCTCACCAAGGCCACCATCGAGGGAAGAAAGCAGGCATACGAGACGATCGAGGTATACCGCAAATACATTCCGGGCATGGAGAAATGCCACATGGTCTCGACCCCCTGCACGATAGGAATACGAGAGACGCGCCGCATCCGCGGCCTATACACGCTCACCAAGGAGGACGTGGTCGGAATGAGGCGCTTCGACGACAGCATAGGCTGGGGCTCGTTCTACATAGACATCCACAGCGTTTCCGGGCCGGGCATGGACAAGAAGACGTATTACCCTGAAAAGGGCTTCAAATATCAGATTCCCTACAGGATAATGCTGCCGAAGGATGTGGACAATCTTCTCGTCGCGGGGCGTTGCGCCAGTTGCACACACGAAGCTCTCGGAAGCCTCCGCGTGATGCCGCAGTGCGGAGTGATGGGACAGGCCGCCGGGGTCGCCGCAGTCATCTCCCTGCGCAACAAGATTTCTCCGAGGAACATCAACATCGAACAGCTCCAATCCGAACTCGGAGGTCAGGGTTGCATCCTCTAGGTATTGGGCAGAATCCCCGCCATTTTCAAAGTCCATGGGCAAGGCTTAGCATCAGCGGGACGCTGGCGAGGCTGGCCGCATGGGTAACGACCACGCTGGCGGTCATGAAATCCTTGTCGCCACCATATATCTCGCTGAGGAGGATGCTGGCGACTGATGTTGGCATTACGGCGATGATGAAGAGGACGTTCCTGTATTCCGCCGCGATTGGAAGCTGATGTATTGCGAAAATCGCGACTGCCGGGATGACGACGAGCCTCAGCACGGCCGCCAGCCACACGCTCCGTTTGTTGATCTCCTTCATGGGCATCAGCGCCATCCTCGCGCCGCAGACGACCATGGCCAGAGGAATAGTCGCGGCGCCAATCGTCCTCACGGACCCCATTATCCGGGAGAAGAGGGGATCCGACGAGAGGAATCCCTTCAGGTCGAACGACACAGAGCCGGAGACCATTATCAGCCCAATCGCGAAATAGAGGGCCAGCAGCGGAGGCGCGGCGAATTTCTTAAGGACAACGTTGCCGATGAAAAAACCATACCCCGCCCCCCCCCCTTGGGACAATCCCCCAGACGCCCCCCCAAACAAACTTAACAAACCCCGGGGGCCC
>CAZGJP010000122.1:0-7582 GCA_964526605.1 uncultured Lentisphaera sp. | reverse complement strand
ATGTTCCTCCAGAGGGGAGGACGCCTCGACAGCATGAGAACGATGACGGCGGGAACGAGCGCGAAGCCAGTCAGCTTCACCGACGCGGCGGATCCGGCCAGAATTCCGCATAGCATCCCCGGAGCGATCTGCCCGTTCTTCCTCGATATCCACTCCTTCTCCTGCATCAGCAGGACAACGCCCGCGAAATTCGCGACTATGAATATCTCCGAATACGCCGACGACGAAATCATCAGGACCGGAAATGATGCGCAGAAGGCGGTCATTATTGCGACTTTCGCAATCGGGCCGCATAGCGGGGAAAGTATCCTGTCGAGCGAAACCGCTGTCAGCAAGAAGAATGCGAGGACCAGGAGACGGGGTGCGAGAAGTCCGCCGTTCGATAGCAGAATCCTGAAGGCGATCCCTGACAGCGATGGAAATCCCGAATAGGGATTGTCAGGAAAAATCTCATCACCCCTGCCCCCGAGCCAGCGCATCGGGACGGCAAGCTGATACGTGAGCTCGTCCCAAGACGCGGGAGGGCAGAAGGCCCTGCCAAGGGCGAAGAGGCAAACCAGCAAGGGCGGAAGCAAGCCCCAGTCCAATATCCCGTGGGATGAAAGGACACGCCGGAATCCGGCGGGACGCAGGAGAGCCAGAAAAGACTCCTTCAGGCTATCGTCCGATAAGATCGCAAGAGGCAGAAGCATCAGCGTGAGGATTGGCAGCTTCGAGTCTAACTTGTTGCCCAGCAAGAGGCCAAGCAGGCACAGGATGTCGGCTCCGGTCAATGTCGAGACGACGATTGATGTGGTGGCCCTGCGGGTCCTGAAGCCGGAGAAGAGCGTCCTGCCGAGAAGAAACGAGCAGACGAGGAAGCATGCGGTCGCGAAAATCGCGGACGGGATCCGGCACTGGGAGTCAATCAGTTCCGACATATGATCCGCTCTCCATGTGTCATTTCAGGAAGAGGTTTTTTGACGCGAAGTTCGGATCGGTTGCGAGATTGACTCCGAGCCTGCGCAGTCCGGTCTCGTCGCCCGTGGCGGGCAGATGCGTCATGTGCATGTCGCAGCCACGGAGATCCTCGAGCTTCTCCATCGCGATTTTCGCGGTTGGATTGGTGATCGCGCTTATGCAAAGGGCTGTGAGTGTCTCCTCGAGGTCGAGGCATGGAGTCTTGGCCTTGAGTATGCTGCGCTTGAAATCCCTGATGGAGTCTATTATCTGCGGGGAGAGAAGGTGTATCTTGTCCGGAATGCCGGCTAGTTCCTTCACCGCGTTGAGAACGAGGCTGGCCGAGGCGTGGAACTGGGATGAATTCTTCCCCGTAGCGATACTTCCATCCCTCAGCTCGATTGCGGCTCCGCAGAATACTCCGTCGTCGCCCTTGCCATTCGACTGGCATTCCTCCGCCGCCTTCCTCGCGAACGACACCACCTTCCTGTCCGTCTCGGATATCTTGAGCTCGCCCATTATGAGCTGGACCCTGTTGACAGTCTCTATGTCGGTCAGCCCCATCGCGTATTCGCACTTGTAGCGGAAAAATCTCCTCAGCACCTCCTGCTTTGCCGCCTCGCAGGCGGCATCGTCGTCTGAAATCGCGAATCCAGCCCTGTTGACACCCATGTCCGTCGGGGACTTGTAGATGAAGTTCCCGCTGATCGCCTCGAGGATTCGTTTCAAGACCGGGAATGTCTCGACATCGCGGTTGTAGTTTATGGCTGTCTTGCCATAGGCCTCCAAATGGAAGGGATCTATCATGTTGACATCGCGCAAGTCCGCGGTCGCCGCCTCGTATGCGAGGTTGACGGGATGCTTCAGCGGCAGGCTCCAGATCGGGAAGGTCTCGAACTTGGCGTAGCCCGCCTTGACACCCCTCTTGTTCTCGTGATAGAGCTGGGAGAGGCATGTTGACAGTTTGCCGCTGCCCGGCCCCGGACCGGTGATGACCACCAGTGGCTTGTTCGTCTCGACGAATCCATTCCTCCCGTAGCCGTCTTCGCTGACCACATTCTCGATGTCCGTCGGATAGCCCTTGATTTCGTAGTGGGTGAGGACTCTGATGCCCCTGCGCTCGAGCTTGTTCTTGAAGACGACCGCCGATGGTTGCTTGTCGAAGCGGGTGATGACTACGGCGCTTACGCCGAGGCCCCATTCGCGGAGGTCGTCAATAATCTTGAGCGCATCGCTGTCGTAGCTTATCCCGAAGTCGGCCCTCATCTTGCGCCGTTCGATGTCGCCGGCGTAGATGCAGAGGATTATCTCGGCGGAGTCCTTGAGCTCCCTGAGGAGGCGCATCTTAACGTTGGGATCGTATCCGGGGAGGACTCTTGCGGCGTGGTAGTCGAACATCAGCTTGCCGCCGAACTCCAGATAGAGCTTGTTGTTGAACATTCCGATGCGGCTGACTATCTCCCGGGTCTGCTCCTGAAGGTATTTCCCGTTGTCGAACGCGATTCTTCCCGACATTCTTGTCCACCAATATTGTTTTTGCTGAATATATATCGCCTCTCCGATTTTACCTTTCGAAAGTTCCGGAATTCTTTGAAAAAACGCATTTGCGGCACTATCTTAGCGGAATAGATATTTTATTGAATTCAAAAACACGGAGCTACGACATGGCTGGCATATTCAAGGCTTACGACATCAGAGGGATCTATCCGGAACAGTTGGACGAGGCGATGGCCGAGAAGATTGGAAGGGCGTTCACCGATTTTCTCGGAGCGAAGAAGGTCGTGGTCGGCCGGGACATGCGCCCGCACTCGAAGCCGATATTCGACGCGCTTGCGAAAGGTATCACCGAGCAGGGGGCGGACGTGATAGACCTCGGCATGTGCTCCACCCCGATGTCATACTTCGCGAACGGCAAGCTCGGGGCGGATGGCAGCATAATAATAACGGCGTCGCACAATCCGGCCGAATGGAACGGCTTCAAGCTCTGCCGCAAGGAGGCTATTCCCATCAGCGGCGCAACAGGCATCGCCGACATCGAGAGGCTTGTCTCGGAGGGAAAATGGAAGAAGAGCGGCAGGAAGGGAAAAGTGTCGAAATACGACATCGCGAAGGAATACGGCGCGCACCTGAGGAAGTTCGCGAAGCTGAACCGGAAGCTCAAGGTGGTGGCCGATTTCGCAAATGCGATGGGCTCCTTCGAGATAGCCGGAATACGCGACATGTTCGAGATAATCCCCCTCTACGAGGAACTCGACGGGAACTTCCCCAACCACGAGGCCAACCCTCTCAAGACAGAGACCCTCGACGCGCTCTGCGAGAAAGTCCGACAGACCGGAGCCGACTTCGGCGCCGGATTCGACGGAGACGCCGACAGGTGCGGATTCGTCGACGACAAGGGGCAAATAATCCCGATGGACCTCTTCACCGCCCTCATCGCGCAGGACATCCTGTCGAGAGGCCCCGCCACCATCCTATACGACCTGAGAAGCAGCTGGGCCGTGAAGGAATGCATCGAGGCAAATGGCGGAAAGGCGGTGATGAGCAGGGTCGGGCACGCCTTCATCAAGGCGCAGATGCGCGAACACGGCGCGGTGTTCGCGGGAGAGCTCTCCGGACACTACTACTTCAAGGACAACTACACGGCCGAATCGCAGGGGATGGCCTTCCTCATGCTCGCAAACCTCATCTGCAAGACGGGCAGGAAGGCGAGCGAGCTTGTCGCCCCGCTCAGGAAATACTTCTCCAGCGGCGAGATCAACTCCAAGGTCTCCGACGTGGCCTCGATACTCAAGACCATCAAGGCGAAATACGGCGACGGACGCATATTCGAGCTCGACGGCGTATCCGTCGAATATCCGGACTGGTGGTTCAACATACGCGCGTCAAACACGGAACCGCTGCTCCGCCTGATCGTCGAGGCGAAAACCGAAAAACTGATGACGGCAAAACGCGGTGAACTGCTTGACACCATAAGAAATTGATGCAGGATGTTTACTCGCTCTCCTCTGGAGAGAGAGCCGGCGAGCAGGTAGTTTGCTCGGCATGCCACGGCGAAGCCGCAGGCGGAGACGGGTCTCCGCGCAAACATGATCTTTGCGCCGGGACGGCGCAAAGTACTTGACCGGGACGGCGCAGAGGACTTGCGGGTTCCGCCATCCCGAGCACATTGAGTGTCTCGGGATCTGCGGAAACGGATGAACGGTGAACGATGAACGGTGAACGATGAACATTCTTTGTCCAAAATGCGGAGTTGCACATGATATCGAGGACGACGGGTCTGGCGGGACCTTCGAGTGTTCGTCCTGCGGCAATATGGTCGTTGTCCCTCCGGCTGGAGCCTCGGTGGCCAGCACCGGCTCCGGCGAATACGATTTCAAGCGTGTCGTCTGCAGAAGCTGCGGCCAGAGGATAAACACGGAGCATCTGCACCCCGGCCAGGAATTCAACTGCCCCTTCTGCAAGGCGCTCAACAAGGTCGGCCAGAATCTCAAGGCGGACATCAGGTTGAACACCGTGGACACCGGCGCCTCCATCTCCGCCTCGGGCGCGGCATTCTCCACGGCGGGCAACGCCGACGGCTCCATCCCCCAGATTCTCGGCCGCTGCAAAGTCGAAGGGCTGATAGGTTCGGGGGCGATGGGTTACGTCTTCAAGGCCACGCACAGCACTCTGAACATACCTGTCGCGATCAAGGTCCTGCGGCAGGAGTTCTCCAACATCAAGAACTACTCCGACCGCTTCATCAGGGAGGCCCAGACCGCGGCCAAGCTCAACCACCAGAACATCATCAGGGTCTTCGACTGCGGCTACGAGAACAACATGCTCTACATGATCATGGAGTTTGTCGACGGCGGGTCACTCGCGGACGCGCTGGAAAAAAGAGGGACCGCCTTCGAACCCGAGAAGGTCGTCGAGATCGGAACGGCGGTCGCGCAGGCGCTCGTCGAAGCGGAAAGATTCGGAATCATACACCGCGACATCAAGCCCGCCAACATAATGACCACTGGAGACGGCGTCATCAAGCTCGCCGACCTCGGCCTCGCAAAGCAGGTCAGGCCAATCTCCGGAAAAAAGGATGTCACCCTCACGATGGACATAGTCGCGATGGGCACGCCCGTCTACATGCCGCCTGAGCAGGCGATGGACGCGAAGAAATGCGACATTCGCGCCGATATTTACGCCCTCGGAATCACGATGTATCACCTCCTGACCGGCAGGCCGCCATTCCTCGCGATGGAACAGGAGGAGCTTTTCAAGCAGCACATGAACGAGACTGCGCGCCCGGCCAGCGAGCTGAATCCCGCGGCCCCGCCCGATCTCGACAAGATAATATACAAGTGCATCATGAAAAAACCGGAGGAGCGCTACCAGTCGCCCAAGGAGCTTCTCGAGGACCTCAATCTGCTGAAGATCGGGAAGTCGTTGAAATTCGCGATCCCTGCCCCGGTCTCCGAACAGCCCGCGCCACGGCCGCCAACCAAGATACTGCCGGCGGAGCCTCCGCCAAAGCCTGCCGCGCCAGCCATGAGGAAAAAACGTCCGAAAGCCCTGCTCCTCGCCCTCGGAGCAGCGATAGCCGCAGTCATTGTCGTCAACATACTCGTGCTTCTCAAAATTCTCGGAGAAAAGGACGCCTCTGGGGAGAACGGCAACTTCACCGCCCCGCCACCACCGGCGGAGCCTGTTCAACCGGCGATTCCGGACGAAGACGGACCGCGGCGGATGCAACCCGGGACCGAAGCGCCACCTGTCGAGCCACAAATACCCGTCCCCGAAGCATCCCCCGAGCCACCACCGGCGGAGACGCCCCCGCTGCCGAGCCCCCCGAAGGAAGCCCTTCCCGATGCCAAAGTCGAGAAACCCGTGACGGACAAGACCCCTTCTCTCTCCGACGATGACCGCCACAAATTCGAAATGATAATGCACACGCTCCGGAATTTCGACGACTTCGGCAGCAAGGTCAGGGAAGCCGAATTCACCAGCACAACACCTCTCCGCATAAGGGACAGGATATTTCCGCTTGCGTTCGGAAGCGACTGGCGCGGACGGGCGGACGGGCTTTCGGAACTGGCCGGAAGCGGGGACATGCCAGGACAACTCGCGAAGATGTTCAAGTCCATGGCCTTCGCCTGCGCATATGTAGCCCACTGCGGAGACCCCGATCTGGCCGAAGCAATCAAGTCGCAGGTTCCCGAATTCAAGAAGGAGAACAACAGCGCGACGATACGATACACCCCGGAGCAGCCCTCCCACGAGGTCGCGGAGTTGGCCGGCGATTTCGACAGAAAGGACAATATCTTCAAAATGCCCGAAGACGGGAGGATATCTGTCGGCATCCCGCTCATATTCAATCCTCACGACCCGGACAGCGAGGACGTCCGCGTGGACATCGTGTCCGAAAGCATCCCGCCCAAATGCGGGATCGCTGTGAAACTCAACGCATGCATGGAACTCGGCAGGCCGGAGAACATCCCCCAGCACATACAGACATACTTCGTCGTATCGAGAAAAGGCCAAGCTCCCATGGCCAGGATCATCGTCAAGTGCCAGGGGCGCGCCGCCATCGAGGAAAGCAAGGAGATCCCTCCGGAGATAGTCGCGAAGCCATTTCACCTGAAGACAAGGATATCCGGGAAGACTCTCTTCCTCGGGATAGGGGACAAGTTCTCGATGCGGAAGGAACTCTCCCAACGCGGCGTCCTGGACGGAATGGAGATCATGTATCCGGAGATCGTGGCCACCGGCACGGGAGTCGGGGTCTCCGAGATCGAGGCCTCAGGACAGATATTCCCACTGTGGCTGGCGGCGAAAATCGCAAGCTCCGACGAGAAGGGCGCCATGGAATTTTTCCGCCTCTGCGCGAAACGATCGGGACTTTCCGAGAAATGACACCCGCCATCGATGAAAAAATCAATTCATTCCTCGCCAAAAGGCATGAAAACGGAACGGTCCGCTCCCTCAAACCGACGACAAGAGCCGCTGCGCCCTTCTGCGAAATTCGCGGACAAAAATTGATTGATTTTTCGTCCAACGATTATCTCTCTCTTTCCCGCCATCCGGCACTTGCCAAGGAAGCCGCCGCGTGGCTGGAAAAATTCGGAACATCCTTCTCCGCTTCGCGCCTCGTCTGCGGGACAAGCCCGGAAATCCTCGATCTGGAGAGCAGGATCGCCGCATGGAAGGGAACGGAGGCCGCAATCGTAGTCGGCTCGGGATATCTCGCCAACTGCGGCGCAATACCGGCGCTGGCGGGAAGAAAGACTGCGATCTTCGCGGACAAGCTCAACCATGCAAGCCTCAACGCGGGCTGTATGCAGTCCGGCGCGGATTTCAAGCGCTACAGACACCTCGACATGGAACATCTCGACAGCCTCCTGCGAAATTCGCATGCAGCCGAGAAACTCATCGTCAGCGACACCGTCTTCAGCATGGACGGAGACGTTGCGGACTGCACGGCGCTGTATGGAATTTCCAAGAGACACAACGCATTCCTATATCTGGACGATGCGCACGCCACTGGCGTATTTGGAGGCAAGGGGGAAGGAAGTCCTCTCGACTTCATCGAGGATTTGAACGACGTGATTGCAATGGGGACCTTCAGCAAGGGGATGGGGGCCTACGGCGCATATTTGGCGGGAACGAA